>JAQZBA010000023.1 GCA_029239365.1 Herbinix sp.
GGTCGGGTCGCCGCCTTCCTTCATCTTAGCGGTTAAAACACCAATCATGGAAGCAAATAAACCAATTGCTGCATAACAGAATACCATTATTGCATTACCTGTACCGCCGGCTGCTTTATCAAGACCGGAAGCCATAACAAGTGCAGCTGCCATAGATGCTACGTTAGAGTCAAATAAATCAGCTCCCATACCGGCAACATCACCAACATTGTCACCAACATTGTCTGCGATAACTGCAGGGTTTCTCGGGTCATCTTCAGGAATACCAAGCTCTACCTTACCACAAAGGTCAGCACTGATATCTGCAGTCTTTGTGAAAATACCACCACCTGCTTTAGCAAAAAGAGCCATCGAGCTGGCACCAAAGCTGAAGCCCAGAAGTGCTGTTGTATTATCTGTTAAGAGAAGCACCAAAGTAACACCCAGCAAGCTGGAGCCAACTACTGCCATACCCATAACAGCGCCGCCACGGAAACCTGACATGAAGGAAGGTTTAATTCCCTTCGTTGCTGATTCAGCAGCTTTTACATTTGCAATTGTTGCAATACTGATACCAATCTTACCTGCAATTCCGGAAAATACGGTACCAAATATGTAGGATACTGCCATTAAAATGTTGTCTACGATGTCTCCATTCCATATAGGACGTGGAAGGAAAACCATAATGATAATTGCTGCGACAGAACAAAACTTAACCAATGTTTTGTATTCCTTCGCTAAAAATGTGTTAGCTCCATTACGGATCAACTTACTTACCTCAGCAATTCTCTTGTTAGAGGAAGGTTGCTTCTCCACCCATTTGTAAAGCCATAAGGCAGCACCAAATGCCAAAAAGGCTGTAACAATAGATGCAATTTGAAAAAATAATAAGTTAAAACTCAAAATGTTCATCTCCCTTTCATTTTTATTCAGCAAAAATTCGCTTTGGTTCAAATACTATCACGTTTGCAAAAATTGTGCAATAGCAAACTATTCGATTGCGTATTTATGTCATAATGTATATTTTCGTTTATTTAGTTTCTTAAATATACCATTTTTTTGTGCATGCTGCACATTATTTTACTAATATTTTGTGCAATATGCTAAAATACAAAAGTACTTCTTCGTTATTATTACTTTATGCAGAATTTGGAATAATTATATGCACCGGATCTCATAATTTAGAACGGAATCTTACGAAATAAGATTGACATCAACCGTACGAATGAGCTACAATAAAACCAATTTCATAAACTTGTCATATCGTAAAAATTTCTATGACAGCAATATAAAACGTGCATATTCATACTTCTGTATGTGTACGTTTTCGCCATGATATAGAGATGAGATGTGACCAATCATGCTAAGGAGGATTTATTTTATGGATTTCTTATTGTCAGGTGTTATGGCAATTACTTGGCAGCAGTGTGTTATGTATCTTGTGGGTTGTGGTTTAATCTATTTAGCGATTAAACATCAATTCGAGCCCTCACTGCTCCTTCCTATGGGTTTTGGTGCTATCTTAGTTAACCTTCCCTTATCCGGTGTATTGGATCAGACACTAGAAGGTGTTGGCCAGACACATGGTATTATTCAATGGTTATTCGAAACAGGTATTGAAACATCGGAGGCTCTTCCGATCTTATTATTCATCGGTATCGGTGCAATGATTGATTTCGGACCGCTGTTATCCAATCCAAAGATGTTCTTATTCGGTGCAGCAGCTCAGTTTGGTATCTTCTTTACTATTTCACTGGCAGCGATACTTGGGTTTGACCTAGCAGATGCAGCTTCTATCGGTATCATCGGTGCTGCTGACGGCCCTACCTCTATTCTGGTATCACAGATTCTGAATTCTAAATATATTGGTGCAATTGCCGTTGCCGCTTATTCTTACATGGCATTGGTACCAATCGTACAGCCTATCGCAATCAAGGCAGTTACAACGAAGAAGGAAAGAATGATTCGTATGGAATACAATCCAAAGTCAGTTACCAAGCTGACCAGAATTATGTTCCCGATTATCGTAACTATCATTGCCGGCTTAATCGCCCCTATGTCAGTAGCTTTAGTAGGTTTCTTAATGTTTGGTAATTTAATAAGAGAATGTGGTGTTCTCGGAAGCTTATCCGATACTGCTCAGAACAATCTCTCCAACCTGATTACCTTATTACTTGGTATCACAATCTCCTTCAGTATGAAGGCAGACGAATTTGTTAAGCTTGATACGCTCTTAATCATGGCTCTAGGCTTAGTTGCCTTCGTTATGGATACCATCGGTGGTGTATTATTTGCTAAGTTCCTTAATCTATTCCTTAAAAAGAACAAGATCAACCCCATGGTCGGTGCAGCCGGTATCTCTGCATTCCCGATGTCCGCTCGTGTAGTTCAGAAGATGGGTCTGAAAGAAGACCCCTCCAACCACCTTTTAATGCATGCGATCAGCGCTAACGTATCCGGTCAGATCGGTTCCGTAGTTGCCGGCGGTGTTGTAATTAAAATCGTGCTTGAAATCATGAAAAACATGGCAGGCTAATTGAAAGGAGAATAATATGAATCAGACTTTTATCTATTCCTTGGAAATCATGGGAAAAGGCATGCTTTCCATATTCATCGTAATCCTCTTATTAACCTTCATCGTTATGTTACTTGGTAAGGTAGCTTCTCTGAGGAAGAATAAATAAACATAAGATAGAAGCACGCTACATTTACTTTCTATCATTAAAAAAAAAGATAAATTGGCAAGCTATTATACATGTTATGAATCAAGAAAAAGCATCATATTCTATGCCAGACGCAATAGAATACGATGCTTTTTCTTTAAGTTTCTATGAGATATTGATGATCTTTACACTTATCCTAGTGCGACATCCAACAGCATCATCACTGCAAATCCAATCATAGCACCTATGGTTCCAATATTGGAATGGTGCTTTTCCTGCTGAGCCTCTGGGATTAATTCCTCCACTACAACATATATCATGGCACCTGCCGCAAAGGATAACGCATAGGGAAGCAACGGTCTCATGGCGATTACAGCAACTGCGCCAATAACGCCTGCAATCGGCTCTACGATACCGGATGCCTGCCCATATACAAAGCTCTTCCTACGGGATAAGCCCTCTCTTCGAAGTGGTACTGATACAGCAGCTCCTTCCGGAAAATTCTGTAGGCCGATACCTAAAGCAAGTGCAATTGCACCCGCTAGGGAAGCTGCGGGTAAATTTGATGCGGCTGCACCAAAGGCAACACCCACGGCTAAGCCTTCCGGAATATTATGAAGTGTAATCGCTAAAACCAACAGAACACTTCTCTTCCAACTGGTTTTTACACCTTCCGGTTCCTCCCCGGGACTGTTATGAAGATGGGGCATAATAACATCTGCTAGCCAAAGAAAGGCACCTCCTGCCAAGAAACCAATGACTGCCGGAATCCAGGGTACCATTCCTGATTCTTCCGCCATAGCAATTGCAGGAGCTAATAAGGACCAAAAACTGGCAGCAATCATGACTCCGGCTGCAAAACCTAACATTCCATTTAATACTTTCTTATTAATGGTCTTAAATACGAATACAGTCGCTGCTCCTAACGCAGTAACAAACCATGTAAATAAAGTTGCAACCAGTGCTTGAAGCACCGGATCTAAATTTGTAAACCAATTCATACACATCCTCCTTTCGTATTATATATTCTAGTGATACAATATGCTTCTCTTTCTATCTAAATTCTTATGATCATAACATTTCCGATCACAAGAAATATAAAAACTTTCCTTATGATACCATATTGTAATTATAATATAATTCATTCGAATTAACTTTGTCTAGTACTTCATAAAAATAATAGTTAGAATCATAAAAATACCCCAATCTATTGAAACTCCCTTTTGGCCGGAGGACCTCTCCGTAAAAGTTCATTTCAATTAGATTAGGGCTATGTAATATGTATTATGAAGATCTGATTAGTTGATATAACTTACAGCCTTATAAGGCGTACGATAATTATAATCTGTAATACGGATTCCCTCAGATCTACTCTTAGCTCCGATCACTTTACCATTACCTATGTACAGAGCAACATGATTAATTCTACCATTTCTCTGATAAAAGATCAAATCTCCGGGCTGGATGTCGTCCATACTAACTCTTCTTCCGCTGGCCGCCTGCTCTCTGGAGGTTCTTGGAATATTAATTCCTAAGTCATCGAATACGGATTGGGTATAACCGGAACAGTCAGCGCCTCTGGTTAAGCTGGTGCCTCCCCATACATATGGATTACCTTCAAACCTACGGGCATAGTCTACCAGCTTCTCTCTTACTGAAGAATCGTTGGAAGAACTTACACTCAAAGATTTAGTTTCATTCGATTTCTGAGCGCTTTCTGATGTCTTTGCTTTCGATGTTGAACGTGAGTTGGCTGCCTGCGCTACTAATATCGCCTGCTCCTCTTTAATAGAGATTGCCTCTCCATATACCTTATTCAATTCTACAAAATCCTTAGATACATATCCTGAGGTAGACTCATCAATCAAAATTCTAACCCAGTCTTCCTTTTCCTTTGTTACCTTATATTCATCACCAATCGGAACCAGAGTAAGTACCGATGAGTTCTCTGATGCTTTCTCTCTCACTTTTAAAGTAGTGGTATTGACCGTAGCTATCGTTGTTCCTACTGTCTCGGAATATTCTTCGGCTTTTTTACCGGTAATCAGATAATTCGATTTGATATAACCTGTTACTGCTCCTGATTTTACTTGATACCAGCCACCAACTTTTTTCAAAATGGTTGCTGCATTTTCCTTATAGAGCTTTCCCAGTATCTTGCTATCTTCACTAGCCTTACTTCTTATATTTACATAGTTATTAACCTTAGCAAATGCCAGATTAGTATCCTGTGCCTTCGTAGTAGACAATAGAACGGTTTGTATCCCTGTATTAACACTTTGTGAACCTAAATCTAGATCTGATAACAACAAATCTATCCCAGCAACCGGTGTCTCTGCTGCCTTCGCAATCCCTGTTTGCCCTGCAAAAGTCAACGTCCCTACTAACAAACAAGCTGCAATCTTACGTACTGATACCATAGTTCCTCCTTATGTAAGCTAAATGTTACAAATTTGTTAAATATGTTACGTGTTTATTATATTACATATTCAACCGGAATGCATGTGGTATCTACTGGAAATTTTCATACTGGGTGCAAAAGCTTCAGTTAAGCTATCAACTGCCATTTCACTCCATAACGATCTTCTATTGCACCATACATGGGGCTAAAGAATTGGGGTCCCAGTTCAACGATAACCTTGCCACCTTCCTTCAGCAGTTCATAGGAATGACATACCTCCTCGACTGTATTAATAAACACGTTCAGGCAGATCATATTACCTGCTATGATAGGATCCATGGAATCACTCATATTGACCTGTGTGCCGCAGATAGTCAGGCTGGCATGCATGACCAAATTCTTTGTATCCTCCGTTACCGGGTAACCCTCTTCCAATGGTGCATCGTGATAATACGCAATCTGAATCTCCGTTGCGTTAAATACTTTTTCATAAAAACGGATTGCTTCATTACAAGTTCCTGGTAAATGAATTGCCGGTGAAATCATTCTTAATCCCCTTTCCCTTCGTTGTTTATGTATTAGTTAATGCTGTTTAGTATTGTGCTTCTAATCAGCTATGCGCCTAAATCTCTTTAAAATCAATAGCTTTTCCAAAGCTTTGATTGACTTCCACCAGTTTTCACTGATGGCAAAGGCCTTGGTATAAATATCTCCGTTGTACCATTCCCAAGGGATACCCCATACTCCCATCTCCGGTCGCTGGTCTACCAAGTGATCAAGAGCCAATTCCACTTCCGCTTTATTTGCCTCGTAGTAGCTACTCTCCGGTGACAGTACGAATTCCAGAGGGTTCGCCATGAAATTATCCGTTTCCTTGCGTATCTTATCTTGTACCAGGCAAGGAACCTTACCACGAAGGTACTCATAATCGAACTGCTCCATAAGCCCAGCGGCTTCAAGATCCTCAAGGAGTTCACAATAGCCTCCGACACCCATATCTCCTAATTCTGATGTCGATTTTAGGTTCTCGATTAACCCCTTGGTATACTCAACTGCCATGCTATAAAGCTTCGACTGCGGAACACCATAGCGCAGTATAAAGCCGGATAAGCTAGCTGTCGTTCCAATGCTTTGATAGACATTCGTTTCTGCATTATAATCCCACCACACACCATGAGGGTGATTATTATTAGAGGGTATCGTAAAATGCCACCCATAATCCGAGCGATGCTTGGTGTTCTCGAGATAACGGAAAATCCCTTGATAGATTGGGTGCTGCACATCAATAAAATCTATCTGTCGAAGCATCTTAATGACAATCTGCGCATTATAAGGGGTGGAGTCGGGGTTCCAGTTGTCAGGATCAACTGTCTTACCAAAACCACCATCCTCGTTCTGATAATAGCCTAATTCTGATAGAACCGTTTCCCGGTCTCCCTCTTCAAAATAGTAGCGCCACAGAGCCAAATCCAACGGCCTTGCGTTACGGTGAACCCATTCCCGTATTTCCTGATACGCTTTATGACTTAATCTCTTCATAACGCACTTCCTCTTTTCGTCTATGTATTAGCCTTATATAAACACAACTCAATAAATGGTACTTTTATACATATTTTACTATATTATTAGGGATGCATCAACTCAAATCAGGTCTTAACGAAATATTTTCATCAATTAAGAATCCGGTCTTGTTTATTTTCTTACACAACTCAGGTACTTCGATCAATTTTTAGCTGATGTACTGTTAGTTTAGGTTCCTTATGAAATACACGTACATGCTTTGCCTCATTTGGAAGGAGTTCAAAATAATTGTCACTATAATGAATGCTATCCTCCTGCGAGGTAAGGTAAGCGATCGGTACAAACCCATCAGAAATCATCCTTAAATCTACATAATCAGCCGTTCTATCATCAATCATCATTTCAATATTACAATCACACAACTCAAGACTTCGATAATAGGGCCTTACCTCTGACGCAGTCGTAAATTCCGAGTTATTCAAGGCTTTCATATAATAACAGCCATCGTATGCGCTTAGGCTTTCTTCCTCAATCGTAAATTCAAGGGTGGAATGCTTATTTATTTCAACTTCTAATAATCGTATCAATTCCTTATCCCCACTAAATTTAACATAGCCGTATTCCAACTGAAGTGTATGGTTTTCGCCACTTTCATTGATTACTATAAATCTAACCTTACCCTCATGTCTTTTAATTATGAATTTTTTTGGTTCATAGGCACGCTTTAAAAAATAATAGGATATTTTTCGAGTCAAGTAATAATCAATTATCGTCCATCCGGTTTCCGGCCAGCAATCATTATACATCCAAATCAAGTTACCGGAGCAGTATTCCTTTGTGCGTAAGGTCTCTGCCATATCGCCATATAAGCACCCCTGCAGCACTCCGCTATATAATAGATAATCCTCCACAGAAGCCTGGTTCAGATTACACAGATGTCTTTGTATGCCTTCTAAAAGAGCTTGATGTTTTCCGGGATGTTCACCATGGTGAGTCCAAATCGGACTGTTAATCTCTATGTTCTCACCATCATGATATCGCTTCACCGAACTATACATCAGCGCTCCATGGAAACCATATTCACTGGAGAATCTAGTCGACAGACGGTCAAAGGACTCCAGTTCATATCGGAAATTCATCTTTGTTTCTTCTGCTCTGCCCATCCATTTCCAGATATGAGAGTCACCGCTATCCATATCATTCGGCAAAGTTCCAAAATACGGCGAGCTAGGTACATAGGGGGTACAAGGTGCATTATCGTGAACCGCTTTCGGTTGAATGTAATTAAAAATTTTGGCACCATAAAACTGCTTCGGTTGAATTCTCTCCGGAAACCATTCGGACATAGATTCATGAATTTCGTTATTGCCGGTCCATACTGCCATACAAGGATAATGCGCTAATCTTTTTGTCTGATACTCCGCCTCTAGCATTGCTTGATGCATGAACCATGGCAGATGATCCGGGTATAATGCGCAAGCATACATAAAATCATGCATGATAAGAATTCCATTGCGTGAGCAAAGTTCGTAGAAATAATCCGGCTCATAAAGTCCGCCTCCCCACATACGAAGCATAGTAAAATTTGCTTCTCTCGCTTCTTCTATCAGCGTCTGATAAGTTGATTTTGGAGTTCTAAGGTAATATGAGTCAGCCGGGACCCAATTACCCCCCTTACACCATACCTTTACTCCATTTACTCGGAATGCATAATTTCTCGTACCATCCTCCCTCTTGCTGCAATCAAGTTCAACAGTACGAATTCCTACCTCCTTTTCCTTCATATGGTTGAGTTCATCTCTACAGGTGACATAGGCATTTACTTGATAAAGTTTTTGATTACCATATCCATTAGGCCACCATAGTTCAATGTCACTCAATTCGATCCTTTGTTCAACAAAATTCAACCCGCCTACAAAATAATGTTCCTGACACCCTTCATACAGTATCTTAGCTCCATCATTGATTCGGTAATGCAAGACAGCCTCATCTGCTTGGCACATCCCATGCTTCTCCACTTCAAAATACACCCTAAGCTTAGCGCTATTCCCCTCGAGCTCAAGAGTATCCATACGAAATGCAGTTATTTTCGCTCCAGAGAAGGCCTCCAGATAGATATCTCCTCCGATACCACATGTAGGCAAGGACTTACACCAATCCCAGCCATAGGTATATTGAGGCTTTCTCAGATAAATTCTCTGATTACATAAGGGATTTGAATTCATACAGTAGAAGGATATACTATCCCTATCATTGAAATCCTCTACCCCTGAGGTAATACGGATCACTAACTGATTACTTCCTATCTTTAGAAATCGTTTTACATTCTGATAAAACGGAACAAAGGTATTCTTATGCTGATCTACAAAATGATTATTAATGATGATATCTGCTTTATAATCCAATTGCTCAAGGAAGAGTCTTACTTCTTCATTTGCAAAGGTTTGCTCCGAAATCTCAAAATTCTTAATATACCACCAGGATAAATCTTTGGTCCACCTGGCTTCCTCTGAGTTATCCTTCAGTAGTGGATCCTTCATTATTCCGTGTAAAACAAGCGTGTCGGTTACATCGCCAGGTACTACCGCCTCCATGAAGCCAACTTTGTATGGAAATACAATCGGTCCTTTACTGGAAAATTCCACGCCGTAGGTTCCTTCCTCACGCTCTACAACTTCTAATACATCTCTTGCAGTAATATCCAGAAACTCTCCTCTTAACTTCCAGTTACCTAATAGGTCTTGTCTTATCATTATCTTTATCTTCCTTTCTACATTTAGAATCAATGTTTCGCAATAGCATCCCATGCTTTATCAAGCTTTGAGCTGTAATAAAAACCTCCGGTTGCTTACGCGAACCGGAGGATATATCTTATTTATTTTTACTATATTCATCATACTCTGCAACTTGAGCCTTATATAGCTCAGCTGCTTCCGCTTCTACTTCTTTTCCACCGATTTGATAGAATTTTTCAACAAATTCATCAAAAGCATCGATTGGCATTGCTCCGGAGATAATGCCATAGATGTATTGGTCACGTAATGCCTGTAACTCACCACCGTATTGCTTCCAAACCGGACGATCGGCAGTCTTAAATTCAATACTGGTCTGCTTAATTACCTGGGCATTGCTAATGGATTGCTCGAATAAGGAAATAACTTCAGGGGTATTGACAATATTGGCGCCATCTTTTCTGGCAAATAAGTCTTTACAAAGACCTAAACCAATATTATCTGCTTCATTTTGTCCATCCTCTAGCAAGCTTGTAAATACACCTTCTTCAATTTTATAATGCTCGCCTTCGACACCAAATACTTTTTCTTTCCAATTATCTTCCGTTGCCAAGTCATCGAACATTGCATATACTCTCTCAGGATCTTCACAGGTATTGGTGATAGCAAAGTAGCACCAAGAAGCACTTCCGGCAAAATATTCTGATTTGGTACCCTTTGGTCCGACAACAGGTTCAATCGCCATCAACTCAGCTCCGGGAGAATTCACTTTTAATGAAGTTGTCTGTCCATCGGAAGGATTCATAGCAGAAATCCAACGGTAGATACTACCCCATTTACCGGCTGCAAATAGTTCACTGGCATTGTTTTGTGTTACGATGGAAGGATCAATAACACCTTCTTGATACAATACGCTGATTGCTTTTAGAGCTTCCTTTACTTCCGGCTGTGTTGCACCATATGCTACAGTACCGTCCTCTTTGATAACGAATTTCTCAGGATTTGCTCCATATGCGCCATAGAATGGCCAGAAGCTCCGAATACTTAATCCTTCTCCCGCGAATCCATAAGTATCATTTTCTCCATTGCCATCCGGATCATCGAACGTAAATGCACGTAATACATCCATATATTCCTCTATTGTAGTAGGTACTGTAAGACCCAATCCATCCATCCAGTCCTTCCTTAACAAGGTAATGGTACAGGATTCTTCTGCTACATCACCTGGAATTCTATAGATACCACCTGCTGCTTCCTGTGCAAAGAATAATGCATCACCCGTCTCTGAATAGTAGTTCTTCATATTAGGATACTTCTCCATATAAGGAGCAACATCTACGAGAAGTCCGGCGTCCACCCATTGCTTATACTCTTCCTGTAAGCCCCACCACCAGATAACATCCGGTCTCTGCCCTTCATCGGCCATTAATAAATTAACCTTAGCTTCACCATCACTCCAGCCGGGTAATACAAGAAGTTCAATATTAACATTATATCTCTCTTCCCAGCGCTTCTCTAACCAACTGTCCGGTTGTACAAAGCCCTGCATCGTAACGATTGTAATATCAATCTTCTCTTCACTTTTTGTAGTACTGCTACCATCACTAGAGTCATTCGTCTCCGTTTTGGGAGTACTGTCTGTAGGTTCTGTTTTGTCAGAAGAACATCCTGTTAATAAGCTTCCAACACTCAAAACCATTACCAACCCCATTGCTAATAATTTGTTGCCAAACCTTTTTCTCATACAATCCTCCTACAATATTTATTCTTTGTTACCTATATCAAATCGCTTCGGGTTACATGCGATAGGTTCCGGAGTATAACCCTCCACGAATATGATCACCCTTTAACACCGCCAATCATAACCCCCTTCACAAAGTACTTTTGTAAAAAGGGATATACAATGAGAATCGGAACTGTTGCGATTATGATTGAAGCTGCTTTAATCGTAGTTGCATTAATAGAAGGCGTTAAATTAATATTTACACCAACCGCGCTCATCGCCTCAGCAGTATTGGTCAGCATGTTACGAAGATAAGCCTGTAATGACCATAATTCTTTTTTATTAATGTAGAGTACGGTGCTAAAAAAATCATTCCAATACATAACCGCACTAAATAAGGTAATAGTTGCAATCGTTGCTTTCGATAATGGTATAATAATCCTAAAAAATATCTTCACATCATTGGCACCGTCAATTCTCGCCGCCTCTTCATAACTATCCGGTATGGATTGGAAAAAGCTTTTCATAATAATAACGTTGTACGCACTGATCAATAAAGGAATAATCAGTGCAAATATATTATTTAGTAACTTCAGATTCTTCAGTAACATGTAATTGGGGATCATACCCCCGCTAAATAACATAGTAAACAGAATTAAGAACATAATCAGCTTACCGCCTCGTAATCTGTTTTTCGAAAGGGGATAGGCTGTCATCGCTGTTAATAAGGTTCCAACGAAGGAACCTGTCACAGTAACGAAAATCGTTACACCATAAGCTTTCCAAATCTCAGTATTCATAAATACACTTTTATATGTACTTAAGGAAAATCCCTTAGGCCATAGGAATATTCCTCCTGCTGCGGTTTCATTCACACCGCTGAAAGACTGCATTAAAACATGCCAGAAGGGATAGATCATTATTACAGCGATTAGTAAAAAGAATGTATAATTGATGATAGAGAATATTTTGCCACCTGTAGTCTGCCTAATACGGTTTCTTTTCGATGTTTTCTTCATGATTAATTTTGCTTGATATTTAGTTATAAATACCAAACATTCTCCTTTCCTTATCAATAGACTCTTATTAAAAAATTCCTTCCTGACCAACTCTCTTTGCAAGCTTATTTGCACCAACAATCATTACCAGTGCAACTACTGATTTAAAAAGTCCTGCCGCAGTACTGAAGGAATAGTCGCTTCCAATGATGCCCATTCGATAAACAAAGGTATCAATAACATCTGCCACATCATAAACCAATGGACTATAGAGTAAGAAGATCTGTTCAAAACCAGCATTCAGGATATTCCCAAGATTAAGAATAAATACAATAATAATAACCGGTTTGATTGCCGGAAGTGTAATGTGCAATACCTTATGCCACCGGTTAGCGCCATCGATACTTGCTGATTCATATAACTGTTCATCAACACCGGAAATAGCAGCAAAGTAAATGATGGTTCCCCACCCCATACTCTTATACACCTCAGTTATGATAAGCAATGGAACAAATGCAGACGGACTGGTTAAAAAGTCAATTGATTTTCCGCCTAACTGTTCAATAAGAACATTAATTAATCCATTGGTAGGATTAGCAAAACTACGAATTAAACCGGCCATAATAACCCAAGAAATAAAATGCGGAAGATATAACACGGTCTGAGTGAATTTCTTGAATTTAAGATTACTCACCTCATTTAATAATAACGCAAGAATAATCGGAACCGGGAATCCTACGAATGACTTCAACATGCTAATCTTCAGCGTATTCCAAAATACTTTCGGAAAGGATATCGAAGTGAATAACTTCTTAAACTGATCAAAACCAACAAAAGGGCTACTCGCTGGATCAAATGGATTATAGTCTAAGAAGGCAATTCTTAAACCAACCATTGGCATGTACCTAAATACTAGAAAAAACACCACACCTGGCAGCAACAAAAAGTATAACCATTTGTCCCTGATTATGTCCTTACATATCCTTTTCCCTTTACTGTGTTCTGCTACCCCTCTGTTCATATAAATTCCTCCCATACGATTCATATCTGAACTTCCTATCTATTTATAACGCATACGACCGCTTACTAAAATTACTCATTTTTGGAAAACTATACATATTTTTAGATATATCCAAAACATTTGTGTTAGTTGTGCACAAAGATATTCAATATGAAAGTAACCAATCTATACTTCTCAAAATCAGTTCCTGAATCGGCTTATTTTCAAATGTCTTCCTATCATGTCCAAATGCCAGATAGACAAGCCTACCCCGCCCTTCCTCAGTTACCCATCCGGCCGGGTATGATTTTCCATTCAGATGATAATCAAGAATGATATCAACCTTTTGAACTCCGTTAAAATCAAACTCATAGGGCTCTTCATAGATCGAAAAGGGTTCCATATCTTGTGTAATAAAATGATTCCTTTGTGTCTTTTCATAAGTAAGCAGATCATATGCTGCATGCCCTTGAAAACTTGCCCCATGCAACCTTAGAAGCTCAACTGCAGATTTTAAGATAATACCATTATGTATCGAAAGAATTTTTCCTCCCTCCTTTAAATATTCACATAATACCTGCTCTGCCCTCTCATTTCCCCTATCCTGCCAATTGTCAATATAATTTATGATCACATCAAAATCGAATAATTGATCCTTCTTCAGCTCCGAATACTCCTCACTCTCCACAACCTCATGGAACTCTTGTATTCGTCCGAGTAAAGGATCAATTTCCTGTAAACTGTGATAGCGTGGTCTGGACTGATCTCCCAACAATAAAATCCTACTCATATTGCATCACTCTCCTGATTATTTAATAGCTAAATATTTCACCGTCATACCCGTATAGAATTAATTTCGATTCATCGATATCATTACTTAAAAAATAGTCGGTAGCCAGTTCCGCTGCTTCTTCAATTGATAAATACCCCTCTTCTGACAGATGTCCGCTCATATAAGAACGAATCCAGCCAGGGTGATAGAGGCGGAAGCTGTAGCCTTGATCCTGGAGTCGATTATAGATTAATTTTACGTACATATTTAATGCCGCTTTCGACATACAATAGCTAAACATTTCTTTGCGCTCTGCCTGAGTAATACTTCCGGCTTCTGAAGATACAAAGCATAACCTCTTTACCTCACTTCTATCCATCAGCTCAATTAAGTTCTCGACCAATCTGACCGCTCCAATGGAATTAACATTGTAGGTATGCATCATATGCTCATAATTTGTCCTCATTGGCTCTTCGGAAGCTGATTTTCCGTTGATTCCGGCATTACTGATTATCATATCCAAATAGCCGATCGTATGACTTATGATCTGTTTTGCCTGTAGAACGCTATCTGTATCAGATACATCCAAGGATACGACCTGCAGTTTGTCTCCATATATCCCCTTCAGTTCATCCAGCTCCCTCCAAGCCTCCAGAAACTTACCTGCATATACCGTATGTCCCTGCTCCAGTAAAAGCTTTGTAACTCCATAGCCCAGCCCTCTGTCAGCCCCTGAAACTAATATATTCATTATTATTGTCTCCTTTATTTTTCAAAAACTTATTTTAAGCACGAAACACTTTGTTCCTGATTCTCAGAACTATTTTCGACTCATATACTTCACCTTCGATTACTATTGAATTGTGACTTAAGCCATCTTACAGCCTAATGAATAAGGACAATAACGATGGAAAGGCACAAATAACCACGACTAATCTTATCGTATGCATGACAATCACTGTTGCTGTATCGCAGCCAAGTTCATCTGCCAATAATGAGGTTTCCTGAATACCTCCCGGTGTTAATGCCAATAGGCAGGTGGAAAAATCCAGCATAGTGCTTCTGTTCATCAAAACACCAAAGATAAAGGTAAATATGAGCAAGCCGACCAACATAATCAGAATGGGGAACACTAAAGCTTTAAATGAAGATAAACTCTCTTTTGTCATCTGTGCCCCAATCAGTGCGCCAACCCCTACTTGAATCGGAAAGCGTACTCTTCCCGACACATACCCTCTTTCGGTAATAATATTATATAGACCGCTTGCCAACACACTACCAACTAATCCACCGGCAGGTACCTTCCAATGAATTAGAAGTAATCCCCCGACAATACCGGATAATACTGTTAACAATAAGTTTTTATCTTTTTGCCGGCTCGGTTCCTTTTCTATCTCTGCCTCTTGCTTTAATAGGTTAGAAGGTAACTCAACATTCTTTCTATTTTTCTTAGTCAACATTCTTAGGACTGGCGGAAATATTAGATATATTCCAAACATTCGAAACAGCTGCATAAGGGATACAACACTTGTATCTGCTCCCAATTCATCCGCTATCAATGCCATATCAGAGACTCCCCCAGGTGCCGTTGCAAAAAGCGAAGTTGTCAGATCCATGTCGCAGAGATAGTGGATAAGAATTCCGAGTGTAAAATTTAATACTATTAATCCCGTGATTAATATAATAGTTGCCTTACCCAAGCTCTTTACCATGATCAGATTACCTTTGCTGACAGAATGGCCTAATAGTATACCTCCGGCAATCTGCATTATCGGTCTGGTAATCACCGGAACAAGAGCATAACCGGTAATCGTATTTAGAATAGCGGTTGATACTATCGCTCCTATCATAGCACCCGCCGGAATCCTTATTCTTCTCGCAACCCACCCACAGATGACTGCTATTGTAAATGTGGTCACCACCTGCATCAATACTCCCAAGTAAAAATCTCCTATCTAATTTGCTTATAATTTAATAATCTGCATCGGTAATTCCTGATAATAGCAGTGCAGATTAATTTGTTCCAAATGTGATTCTTTATCCAGATGCATTCGATATCCCATCTCACCCGTCGAACAAGAGTACCAATCCGGTAAATCCCTTGTTGTTGGATCTCCGTTACAAACAAACGACATCCATGCTTCATTCATCCTTCTTGCCAGAGCTTCGTCCTGCTTATCATAACCTTTATGACTTTCATCTATGGAAAAACCAAATAGGTATGCCATCTCACTAAAATGCTGTGCTCGTCCTATGGCACCGCCATAATCCCAGCGATAAGACCACACCTTATTTCCGGCTGCGGCCAATAACTGCGTCAGCGCCATGGCTGCATTACCATAAACGCATAAAGTCTGTGTCATATCAAAAGCAACTGCAGCAGAATATTCCTTTTGATATTCCTTATATTTTCGGTATACGATCTCCCAATTCTTGCCGTAACATTTATGAAAGGCTTTTATACTTTCTTCCGCTGTTCTTCGATCCTCCGGATCACTATAGTAAAGCTCCTCTTTGTTATATCCGATTAAAACAGGGATCTCTCCTACTTTTCCGCTTTCAATATATTTTTCCGGACTTTCAAGAATTGTCCTACCATCAATTACAGGTCCAAATAGATGGCCTCGGTCAATTGCTTCATATGCTGCTTTCTGTGCCGCAATAATGTCCGCTCCGGATTTTATTAAGATATCCCACGGTGTAGCTGCCACTCCCAGTTGATCAAGTACAACTTTCGCTAGCTCTGTTGCGGTATGGGTATCCCGGATGCATTGAACAGACCCGCTCTGTATAATTGCTCTGTGAAATAAGCCCTTTGCTGCAGGTGTGACCATTAAATTGGCTACAGACTTTCCTCCCGCAGATTGGCCCATTAAAACCACCAAGTCGGGGTCACCTCCAAAAGCAGCTATGTTTTCTTTCACCCACTTCAATGCTAATATCTGATCAAGTAGCCCAAGGTTTCCCGAATCCTTATACTCCTCGCCCAAAATATCTCCTAGGTACAGATAGCCAAGCGCACCAAGTCGATAATTTGCAGCAACCATAACTACATCTCTTCCTCTAACCAAATGTGCTCCATCAAAAAATTCATCTGAGTTTGCTCCGGAAAAATGTCCACCACCATGAATATAAAAGATAACCGGACGTTTCTTATGATCAATCGCAGGAGTCCATACATTTAAGTTCAAGCAATCTTCAGAAAATCCAAGATTATCTTTATACTCCTGTTCACCCGTCTGTAACGATCGATTTCCGAACTTTTTAGCCTCGAAAACGCCTTCCCAGTTTGTAACCGGAACGGGTGGTTTAAATCGCAGCTTACCAACAGGGGTTTTAGCAAAGGGAATTCCCTTAAAAGCAAGTATTCCATTCTCTTCCATGCCGCATACTTTGCCGTTCTTTAAAGTTGTTATCATAAAACTACTCCCCCCTAATTCTACAGCTCTTTCCAATGGTTTAATTTTACTTAATTATTATCATAACGTCCAATACATAATATTAGATATATTCCATATCTTTAATGTTATATATAATTGATGTTTGGTTGAGCAAAATATCTTATTGTCAAAATGATATAAGAATAGCCCTGCTCAGAACTTCGGATAAAAAACTATCACGGATCAGAGCATGGGCTATTGAATTAGAGCTTACGAAGGCAATCGCTCACCGTCTAAGAAAACAAAGTTGACTTTATATAACATCCAAGGCATAATAGTTAGTATAATATATATCAGATATGTTATCCAATTCAGATCACCCTATAACCTAATAATAGACATAATATTATAACCCTGTCTATCTCCTGATCAGAAAGGAAGTCTTATGGAATTACTACAATTAAAATATTTCTGTGAAATTGCCAAACAAGAAAATATTACAAAAGCAGCAGGCTCTCTACATGTATCCCAGCCTTCCCTTAGCCGAACCTTATCATCATTAGAAGCCGAGCTTGGTGTTTCATTATTTGATCGTACCGGAAAATATATTCGGTTAAATCATCATGGACGCCAATATTATGAAAAAATACAAGAAGGCCTTAGATTAATTGATGATGCCGGCTTGGCACTAAAAGATTCCTTGAATGAGCCTTGTGGACATATCAATGTCCTTGTATTGGCAGCCTCAAATGTAGTACCGGATCTATTTATCCATTTTTACAAAGCGTATCCTAATATCACTTTGAATTTGAAGCAACAATCCACACATAATATTCTCCAAGCGGGAGACTTTGATTTTGCCATATCCGCTACACCTGCAGATTATACCGGACTTACGAACATCAAATTAATGACAGAAGATTTGGTCCTTGCTGTTCATGTGAATCATCCCTTGGCAAAAGAACGTGAGATTGAGCTAATCGATGCTGCGCCTTATAATTTTGTCACCTATTCTGTCGGCCCCAGTATAAGAACCTTATCAGACAGCCTCTGGTTACAGGCCGGGTTTAAACCAAAGATTATTCTGGAAAGCGATAGCCCTTCCACCTATAAGTTATTTATCCAATCGCAGATGGGAATTGCTCTATTACCTTATCAAACTCAGCGCTCCTTGTTCAGCCCCATGGTAATCCCGATCCGTATTAAATATCCGGCTTGCAATCGTGTTATTAATCTTTCCTATCCCAAGAATCACTATATCAACAGAGCCGGTCAATTATTTATTGACTTTTGCGTTGATTTTTTTGCTAAGATAGCCTCTAACAATCATATTCTCTAGACTTTAGCCGGGTCCATTAACGATATTCTACATTATCACCAGGTAATAAAAATGAGTTGCTTTTCATATAGCTAATCAATTCATTTACCGTCGTATAAGCAATAC
This sequence comes from Herbinix sp., assembly GCA_029239365.1. Lineage (GTDB taxonomy): Bacteria > Bacillota > Clostridia > Lachnospirales > Lachnospiraceae > Mobilitalea. The sequence goes on from JAQZBA010000023.1 coordinate 18,614, forward strand.
CAAGACAAGTATCCGCAGCTCCATAATAGATAGCAATTCTTCCGGTTACAGCATCACATAATGCAGAACAAGGGAAGGTGACATTAGGAACAAATCCGGTCACTTCATAATCCATCTCCGGTGTCATGATATAGTCCTTTGTTCGATATAATACCTTTGCAGGATTGTCCTTGTCTAATAGAGCTGCTCCGATACTATAAACAAATCCGTTGCAGGTGCCATTCACTCCATGATAAAACAGTAACCAACCCTCTGAGGTCTCGATTGGAACGGCACCAGCGCCTATTTTAGTTCCCTGCCACCAAGTATGGCCGCTGGTCATGACTCTTCGATGTTTTCCCCAGAAAGCAAGATCAGGGCTATAGCTTAAGAAAATGTCACCAAAGGGAGTATGTCCACTATCACTTGGTCTGCTTAACATTGCATAATACCCATTAATCTTCTTCGGGAAGAGAACCCCATTTCTATTAAAGGGAATAAAAGAGTTCTCCAGACGTACGAAGGTCTTAAAATCTTCTGTAACACCAAGTCCAATGGTCGGTCCACCAAAATCGGTGCACCATACGATATAATATTTGCCCTCTAATTCAACCAAACGAGGATCATAAGCATATCCTGTTTTATATTCCTCATTGTTCTCATCAACCCATTTAATGTCCTCATCCTGAATGCTCCACTTAATACCATCATCGCTATGTCCGATGTGCAACTGGGGAATGCCATCCTTATGATCCGCACGAAATACTCCAATGAATTTACCGTTATAAGGCAATATCGCACTGTTATAGATTCTGGAAGACCTTGGAGTCTCATTTCTTCCCATGATTGGATTGCCTTTATGTCTCCATAAGACATCTTCACTATGTTCCGGCTTGTCTTGCCATGGAATATTACTTAATTCGTTTCCGATTATTTTAACTTCGCTCATATAAATCCTCCTTTAGCTTTCCCAGCATGTTAGCATACTAATTTTTCACGTTTATTGGTCAAATTGTTAAATGGTAAATATCTCAATCGCTTCTTCTAATATATCCGAATCTTTCTCTAATTGTTTGGTAGCTTCATTCAGTTTTTCAGCCAGAAGCAATTGTTTTTGAGCCGTTGAATTAACTTCACCGGTTACCGCAGCGGCTTCTTCA
>JAQZBA010000361.1 GCA_029239365.1 Herbinix sp.
TTTAGCGGATACTTCTCTGTCTATGCTTGCCTCAATGACATGGAGAACAAATTGGTTAAAACCATATATAAAATGAAAAAAATATAAATACGCATAAATGCGTATAAAATATTTAACAGATATTGACATAATACGTATTAAGGCGTATTATAATAAATATACCTGGAGTTAAATACATGAAAACAATGAAAATCATTAAGAGGACTCCAGAAGGGGAGGAGTATCAGAGAAGATTAGGTATAAATAGGTTAGTCGCAATAGTGGCATAGAAATTTAGCTGCAGGTAATCCACCCCCTGCAGAGAAAGGAGGATTTAGAGTATGATGGGAAAAACTCATAAAGTAGGTGGCACATTAGCCGCGGTAGTAGCAAGCAGATTTTTTTATTCGGAAGATCTGATCACAACAGGGATCTGTATCGGCAGTTTAATAATTGGATCCGTACTTGGTAGTTTGCTTCCGGATATTGATAAAAAAGAAAGTACGATTGGAAGAATTTTATGGTTCATTTCCTGGCCAATCTATATATTAAGAGTAATTATGAAGCTGCTGGCCAAAATCTTACCGGGAATACTAAAAAAGCCTTTTAAAGAGATGGATGAAGATTTAGGACACAGGGGGGTAGCACATTCACTCATTACCTGGCTGGTTCTATCGATAAGCTTTTGGCTTGGCCAAGCATTTATCTTAAAAAAGCTTATAGTAATATCAAACATGCTTCCAAAGGATCTGCAGATCGATCCGCTGATAATCCAAAATGGAATTTTTGCATTTTTACTGGGAGTATCGATCGGGATGTTAAGTCATATCTTACTTGACATATTAACAAACGATGGTGTTGCTCTTTTATCACCCTTCATTGATACAAAATTCGGTATATTATCAATCAAGACAAGAAGTTTTACAGAAACAGTCATACGGAATTTAATGGTTATAGTAACCGTTGTTATTGTATATAAAGAATTTATTTTTTTTAACTGATTACCTAAACAAATATAAAAGTAAACTACCCAACATACCACTTACGATTAATTGTATCAAACATTATAATTAGTTTTTTGGAGGTATATATGAGTGTAAGAGGTCAGTGAGATGAAAATTATAAAAATCCGATCCAATTTAAAGGACATAGAAAAACGGTTATTCTCTCTAGAAAAACAAAACCGGGAATTCCATGATCTAATAGAGTTTTATATAAGTAAAAATTCAAATACTTTTGCTACAGAAATTGCCAGGTTTAACCGCTATCTTAAAAGTATTGATAAAGAGATTCGGATCTGCATGGAAAAGAAAATTAAGCTTGAAAATGAATTATCGAAATTATTTTTTTAAATATACATTAAAATATTTAACTACAAATAATAAGGGGGTTATCAAATGAGAAAAGAGTTAAGAAGTAAGGTAATAGGTTTCTTTATTGTATTTGCAATTTTAATATCTATGGTGTTGCCGCCGGCACAGTCGGTGCATGCTGCATCAAGCTATATGACAGCAGAATCTTTTATCAAGTTGCTGGTTCAGTCAATTGATCTTCAGGTAAATTCTTCTTCAGCTAATCCTTATCAGGATGCAGCAATGACGGCCGGAATTATAAAAGAAGGAGATTTCAATAAATATACAGCATATATTACCAGGACAGATGCAGCTATATTGTTAAACCGGGCAGATGAATATCTACATGGTGATACAGTAAGTACAAAACTGTTTAATATTGTACTGGAAAAACGTATCTCAGATATTAATAAAATTTCGGAAGGTAAAAGAGTAGCAGTGGCTAAGATTGTTGCAAAAGGAATTATCAAAGGATATAGCAACGGATATTATATCCAGAACAGAGAATTCCGAGGAAGCAAGTACATAAGTAAATCAACCGCTAATAATTTAATTAATCTGGTACTTAATCCGGATAAGAGGGCGAGGATTAGTCCAGACGGTCAGCTGATCAGAACAACCAATCTCCCGAAGAATGCTAAGAATTATGATTATATCCTGGCTTGTTATCCTAATAAGTTTTATGAGAGAAAATTTGAGTTCATGTTTTCTGAACAATATAAGGCAGGGGAAAGAGATCCGCTGCATCAAATTTACCCGGTTGATATGAAAAATTCTACCTTCAGAACATGGAATGATGAATGGGCTTTTTCCATTGAAATGGATAAGTACTTATATGATTGGGCTGATAAAGCAGAAACATACTTAAATTACTTATTTAACGTAGATTATCGAACCGTAGATGATGAATGGATAGAAGGTCTTGCATCATGTTATGTAAAGAGTAATATCGATCAAGAAGAAGCGATTCGGGGTTATTATATTAAACATTTAAAGGAAAATAAGGTTATAGTGGAGAGCTCAATTATAGCAGTAGAGCCATCTACCTTATATGATGATGGTGATTATTGCATGAGAGCCTATGTGCGTTATCGTATTATCGCGAATGATATAAATGTGAAACAGAATAGATTGCTTCGTTGCTCGTATCCAGCTTTAGATAACTTGAAAAGCGGTGTATGGAGGGAAGGCATTTTTGATATCCGGTTTGGTACAAACAATGGATATCAGGGGGATGGAGCTTATTGGTCAATAGATATTTTAACTAACTTTGTAGATGAGTATAATGTACCAGTAAAATAGGAGAATTTTATGGTGAAGAAAAGAATTAAAAGAAGAATTTCCTTTCTGTTGATTTTCTGTATAGTTTTAACAGGTATAAAATTACCTTTTAATGCAACAGCAACTGTAGTGAATGATTCAGAATCAGAATATGTGGTATATAATTCTGATGATGAGCCGTCATTAATAATAACGATGAAAAAAGGAGAAATAACCATTGTAGGTAAATCTCACGCTGCCACTTCAAGCATCCGCTGGAGAACGAAAGGCTTCACCATTACCAGAAATCGGATTAATTCGTCAGATACAGCAAAAGGATATACTGGACCAGGACCGGTGAGTGATGCTTCCGGTAATGGTTACGCTGCATTAATGTTCGAAAATGCAGCCAGAAAGGATGATAAAAAAGTCGGTGATACTGTTACTACAACCATTACATTCAGTGCTTCACAAGTGGAAGCAGCGCTAAAAGATAATTTTGATGATATTACCAAGGAAACTACAATCTATCTACATGGTATATTTGAAACTTATGATTATGATGCTAAAACAGATACTAAAACAGTTCGACCAGGCAAAAGTAATATAAAAAACTGGAAAGACATAATGAATGCAGAATTTTGGGGAAGTAATACACTAGGTGATTTTAAGAAATACTTCAACATGGAAATCGAATTTATGCCTGCTCCGCAGCCTAATACATTGTATTATTATGCGGAGGACGGAACCAAACTAGGATCGAAAGAACTAGCCTCCAAATTACCAAATGAGAGTGTTTCGTGGACGAATGAATCCACTACGATTACAAAAGGCAAAAAAAGTTATGAATTAATTGGTTATTATGTAACAAAAAAAAATGATACTAAAGCTAAAAAACTGGAAGAACATTACTTAAAAGATGGATATACATTAAATAATATTAAAAGTGGAAGTACTAAAGTAAGATTGGGCGGTATGAATGTATTTCTGATATATAAAGCAGCACCGGCTATTACCGGCACTCCAACACCGACACCAAAGGTTAGCGTTACTCCTTCCCCCGTAACACCTACACCCGTTCCATCGGCAACACCAGCACCATCACCTACTCCCATAGAAGTACCTGAATCGGAAACAATAGCAGCATCGATGAATACTCCAGAACCAGTAGGTAATATACGTGCAGATGACAGGGGAGCAGAAAAATTCACTGTGAATCTGGGTGTACCAACAACTGAAAGCCTTTACACCGAAGTGACATCCGATAACTACTTAATGGGATATGAATTGCAGAAGAAAGTAGGAATTGAAACCTATTCGGCTAAGGTAACAAAGACCTATAATTTAAAATGGCAGGGTAAAGATAAAGACGGTGTAATAG
>JAQZBA010000362.1 GCA_029239365.1 Herbinix sp.
TTCGTATGCCTGTTCCATGTATTTATTCTTTTGTATATTATAATTACTTTCATTCCACTCAACTATTTCATAATCTGGACAGTATTGTTTCCAGCTTGTTATACACTTTTTTATAAAATCCGGCTTTTCCTTGTTTCCAAACCAACAATAATGAATGGTCTTTGGAATGCATTTGTTATTCTGCCTAGACAATACTCCGCTTTTTCTATTTGAAAATGATATATGCATTACAGGTGCCACATAACATTCTGTATTCTTTAAGCAATCCAAACCATCTAGTTTATTAAGAATTCCTGAGAAATAGCTGCTTGTAATCAAAATTGAAACATTATCATAAGCCGGTATAATTAATTGTTCAAAATTCAGTATTCTAAATTTCTTATTACATATTACAATTTCTGATCCATTCTTATTGGGGTCTGAATCAACAACATACAAAATATGATCCAATAATAAGTACTTTTCTATAATATATGGTATCCATGTCTGAAGTAGTGTACCCGCTCCATATAATATGATTTTCTTTCTGGTACTTTTTAGTCGCTCAGAGAAATTATCGAAATTCATATTCATTAAAATCATCTCACATCACCCCTATGCATCTCCAACGGATTGAACCATGATTGGCTTCCCTGTCGCTTGATATAATGTAATCACACTGCTATAATCCCCATAATAGGCATCGCTTATTGAAATTGCTCTTTCTACATCTGCTGACTCATCAAATATACCCCATCGCTCTTCTATAAATCTTGAGACTATCTTTTCGTAAGGCAGATATAAGTCTTCTCTCAAGGCACGAATTGTAGTCTTCAATAGAGGGTGCGGTCGCCATAGCAAAGCCGCTGCGTCATTATTTCTAAAACAATCTAAGGTTTCTTCAATCTTGTCTAAATATCTGTCTGAACTCTTAAGTAAAGCATCTATTGTAGTATTATATAATACGATTTTTTTCTTACTGCCATCTGCTCTTCTTATGATTCTTTCCCACTCTTTAGGTAACTCCGCTTTTTTATTATCGAAACGCTTTACGCAATCCAACTTTGGGCTCCCCAACGCTAAGATCTTTTTATCTAAATCTCCAAATATTCCTTTACAGTTAATCTCATATTCGAACTTATGTATAACATCAATATAATTTCTTTTGACTTTCTCCGACTCAACGATTACCTTATTCGCAAAAAGCACACCCTTAGTAGTGCAAAAGTGTTCTTCTATATGGCTATTAACCCCAATAAAGTAGGGAACATAGACAAGCATATCAGTGTATTTCTTAAGTTCAACAGAATAAAATGCAGGATGCACACTAGTTACCAAGTTTGAATCGTCATATGGATTATGAATATATATCACGTCCGGTCTTCGCTCAGGAATCAGATACTCCTTCCAATCTATGATAGGCACATAATCCGGATACCTATCTCCTTCATAGTGCATTAACCCAAAACTTCCGTATGGATTCTTCTCATAATATGGAATCGGAATTACATAAGTATCACAAGTTTCATCATCACTGGCAGCCATCCAAATACTTTCCATACTATCCCACATGGCGGCATTATAAGGAAGAAACACTATCTCTGTTTTATCTTTAGGAAGATCGTAATTTATTGAATTGCTGACTTGATTTAACTGCTTAATGATTATTTTTGAAATCTTTCTGCAAATATCTACATTATTTAGATTTAAACTTTGCTGATATATGTTTTCACAATAATCCTCCAGCACTCTGACGATAGGCTCTGCCTTCTCACCCTGTGTATCAAGATAGGTTCCAACCCTTATCGCAGATGTTTGGCAATCCATCAAAGTATTTTCCATAGACATCAAATTCTGAGCACTGGCATTTTTTATTAGTTGATTCGCTTGACTTAAAAGGTCAATTGTATACAAAAGTTCTTTCTTCTTATACTTCATAAGTTTCATTCCCTGCTTATAATCCGAATACCTGCTGACTTTCTTGAGCATCATATAAAGCTCTGCATATATAATAATCTGCCGGTTCCGTAATCTTCATGTTGTTTTTTGTGCTATGCACTATGTGCATAGGTTGCTGATATAAACTACATAAATGGGCTGAATCAATGCTTTTTATACCATCCTCGTTCGACATTTTATATAAGTGAAAAATACTGCTATACAAAAAAGATTGTGGAGCTTTGGCAGTATACATCTGGCTTCTCGGCGGTACTTCCGAGATAATCTCACCATCGACACTTCGAATAGAGCTTTCTCTCGCTGCCTCACAGGTAATTGCGCTTCCAAATTTTTTTACAGTCTTAATATTTAGTGTAATAAGTTCCTCATTGATAAATGGACGAACCCCATCATGTATTAGGACTATGTCATCATCATTAGAAAATACCTCCATTGCTTCGAGTCCTAAATAGATCGAATCATGCCCCGTATCTCCACCAGGAATAACTGTCTTAACCTTTGTAATACAATAACGATTCAACAAACATTTTAATTCTTCTATCCAATCCTTAATACAAACGATTACTATACTATCTATCTGCTCATGGTATTCGAAATGCTCCAATGTATAAATAATGACTGGCTTGCCGTGTATTTCCAGAAATTGCTTTGGCTTTGATCTGGTATTCATCCTTCTACCAGTACCACCCGCGAAAATAAGTGCTGTTATCATATTATTTCCTCTCTCATCTTTAAAACAGTCTCTAATATATAAATATCATTGCTAAGAAACAAAAGTTCTCTTTCCTCTGTCATCTGATACCAACAATTCATAATTTGGCAATTGCGACTGCATCTGTCTTGGGATATCGAGACATTCCCTCACAACAATATATCGGCATTATTACAGAACTGAATAACCAACAGTACTAAGTTTATACTATTACAATTTCATCTTATAATTAAGCCATAAATGTCACCTTGTAATATACTTGATTGATAAGAGTAAATTGTCCTGGCATTATTTGATAAGACCCTTAATAATGATGAAACTCTTGAAAACCATATTGCAATATTATATCATAATACGTCCATCAAACCAATGACTTATCTTAGCGTCAAGACTCAATCCGAGATATATTTTGCGACCGGATTATCTGCAACATTATATTGATTTTTATAGCATTCCACATGATTGGTGTTCGGATAGAAATAATTTCTCGCAAAAGTATTACGCTTTCTTAGTGTATTATACACTTCATCCCGATCAAAGCCCAGTATCTTCTCATCAAATACAAACGGAAAATAAACATAGTTCGAGGTCACCTTATTCTATCAACTCTTAGCAAAGTATACCATTTAACATAGGATATAATAGAAGCATCCTACATATTAAGACCTGCGTCATGCATATAAAGGATGCTTATTATTCGTATTCTCTAATTCCTAATGCTAAACCCAAGCTTTATTAGCTCTGATTTTAATTCTGATGCTCCTAACCACTCTTCATTCTCGCCAGAGCTATATTCAAAGCCTTCTTTCACCAGCTTACCTCCCGGAAGAAGATGCTTTGACAGATCCATCCAGTCAAAATTCGGGTAGACAATATAGTGCTTATCGTACTCATAAGTTAGCCTAGAATCATCTCTTGTTACCATGATTTCATGGAGTTTTTCACCCTCACGGATACCGATCTCTGTTAGTTTCGCCTCCGGTAACATCGCTTTTGCTAGATCTGTGATCTTAAAAGATGGAATCTTGGATATATAGGTTTCTCCACCGTTTGATTCCTCCAGTGCCTTGAATACCAGCTCTACTCCTTGTTCCAGAGTGATCCAGAAACGGGTCATGCGAAAATCAGTAATGGGTAAGGTTGTCTCACCTTTATCAATAAAATTCTGAAAGATAGGTATAATGGAGCCACGGCTACCGGCCACATTACCGTAACGGACAATCGCGAATCTGGTTCCTTTATCACCGGAGTAGGCATTCGCAGCCGCGAATAATTTATCGGATACCAGCTTAGTTCCACCATATAGATTAATGGGGTT
>JAQZBA010000363.1 GCA_029239365.1 Herbinix sp.
CTCAATCCCCTCATAGGTACAAACCAAGCAACCCTCCCCATCAACACCCGATTCCAGCATGACAGCATTTGCCTTGATTCCTACCGGTTTGCCGAATAGACTTATCATAGGATGAATACAATAAACGCCTATATCCATCAAGCTTCCATTCGATAATTCCGGTTTAAAGGCATTTAATACGACCCCTTCCTTGTAGGCATCATAACGCGAGGAGTATTGGCAGAATATTCCGCAATATCTTCTGATCTTACCAATTCTATGTAAATGGTTTTTAACCGCTTTAAAATTAGGCGTCTGTGTGGATCTCATAGCCTCCATCAATATTACCTGATTACGCTTTGCAGCATCAATCATCTCACCAACCTCTGTTGCATTGGATGCAAAAGCCTTCTCACATAAAACATGCTTTTTGTTATTAAGAAACAACAGGGTTTGCTCTGCATGAAGTGCATTGGGTGACGCAATATAGATAGCATCAATTACATCGCTTTCTGCCATTTCTACCAGATCAGTATAGATATGTGGTACCTGATATTTATCAGCAAATGCTGCTGCCTTCTCCTCACTTCTCGAATAAACTGCCGTCAACATAAAAGCATCAATATGCTGAGCACTCTCCATAAACCAATCTGTTATTTTACCGGTTCCAATCACCCCAAACCGTATTTGATCATGACTCATTTTCGGACTCCTTTATTCAACAAGTTTTAATCATAGTATCATACCCACTTTGGTTTTACAAGACACTGCCCTCGGATCACCGATACCCACACCCTCTGCAGCATTGATCTTTCTACCTCATTGATTCATCGATTTTCTTTTGATATCCTTATAATACTGTGTCGGTGTTACCCCGCAATATTTCTTAAATATCTTAGAAAAATAATATTGGTCCTCAATTCCGGTGAGATATGCAATCTCACTAAAATTGAGATTTGTTGTACCGATTAGTTCTTTTGCATGGTTTATTCGTATCGAATTCAGATATTGGAATATCGTCTGTCCTGTTCTTTCTGAAAACACGCGGTTAATATAATCAAAATTAACTTCATATAACTCTTCCAGTTGATTACTGTTGATTTTATTCATATAGTTACTGTTAAGATAATTTAATATCCCATCCACCTTCAAGATGGATTTTTTAATCGCTCCACCCATTGCTTGAGTAGCATGATTTAGGACAAATTCATGAGTTATTTTCATTAAAAACCGGTGAAATTCCACCGATGCAAACCGTTTATAATGTTCTTATCTTCGATTATAAATACTTACTGCCACATTCAATGTCGCTTTATAATCCTGATAATCACTTATATTTTCATTCTTACTTAGAATAGCATAAGGATCGGTCGGATCCGCCTCATCTAAGTTATAGCTGAGTAGTGAAACCTTTCGTTTTTCGAGGATATCTATGATTGCTTTATTCTCTGCTATTTGGCTGATCTTATTCAGGTCCGGATGCTTAAAATGCACATAATAATAGCTACAGGGAGCCTCCTTATAGCCTCGGTGGCACAAATCCGGTTCTAGTAGGAAGTAGTCGCCTTTCCTTAAGTGATACCGGATATTGTCCTCCTCCAGATACATATCTCCTTCCCGAATAAAATATAGAATAAATTCATTCGAGATTCTTTCGAAATGTACCCAAGGGTTAATATAATTAATCTTCCCTATCATTCTTACCTTCGGTAAGATATCTGTATTATATGAAAATAGCATCTAGCTCCTCCATTGTTATGAAAGTTCAACCCATATTAAGTTCCATAGATCCAGCTTGGGAACGGCGAAAATGATATGTTTGCCATTCGATCTTTGCTCTATTTCGTACTCAAGCCTGATTGGTACACCTGCCTCATCATCCGGAGATGCCAGGAAGACTCCCTTAATATCTATATCCGCTAGCATATCGATCTCAATACAGGATACCGGCTCCGGACGGTTACGCTTCGGTTGATTCCATAGATCATTGATATTCGTTAGGTTAATCAACTGCACTGTCAGGTACTGTTTGGCTTCTCGGATAATCGTCCAGACCTTACCGGCTTCACCATCGGAGGTAAATTCTATATTACTGCCTTGTGATGTTCTGAAGACAATATCTTCATTAATTCCATTCGCTGCCGTCATCGATATATCCATGATAGCCTTGTCATATAAAAGTTTACCATATCGAACCGCAAAATCGCAATAGGCTCTTACTTTAGAGATAAACTCCTCCCGTAAAGAGGAATAATTCACATAATAGCTGTCACTCAGGGCAGAATTCGTCTCCCCGAATACTAGTTGTGATCCTCCGGAGGCCTGAATTACCGCATTCGTTAATAATAAGGATAATTCTGCAGCCAGGATTTCCTCCTCTGTCTTCGCTTCCAGGAACGGTTTCATATAAGCAGCGAGGATTACTTGCTTTGCTCCAAGATACTTTGCCTCTCGAATCAGTGTATATAAATGATGGTAGGTAACATGGGGAGCCCAAACTTCGATATAAGCTGCATCCTGCTCCGAAGCCGCTACATACTCGATCGGCCAGTTGTTTACTGCATTAAATATCACACCGGCTTTATCATCAATCTTTTTTACTGCCTGTTTCGCAAGTTTTATCATCCCTGGGAAGGTTTCCGCCAACGATATTCTTTCGTGTTTGTCATTATATACATGTTTGGGAAAACCGTAGGTATCCATATGAATCCCTTGAAAACCTAAGCGTTTTACTGTATCCGCGTACTGTTCAATAATATAATTACACCAAGGCGCATCATTGGAGGTATCCATGAACACAAGCCAATCAGCAAAGCTTAGAACTCCACCATCCTGTTTATAGAGAGCCCAGGATGGATGTTCGGTATATGCTTCCTTACTTGCAGCATATACTGCGCCATAGGCAAAGGGTCGGATTCCATGTTGTTTACATAGATTCACCTTATTTCTGATTGTCTGCAAGGATAATATTCTTCCTAACGGCTCGCAATATTCCTCTTCGTCCGCAACCAGCTTATCATGACGATACATCCAGTCATAGAACTGTAATGTATTCAAATGTAACTTAACTGCAAAGTTGATATCAGAGGAATCTTCCTTTTCCTGTTCTGAAAAATCTGCAAGAAATCCATAACGGATGCTGGAGGAGTACGATTCAACCACATCACAAGCCGTATGTACTACAATTACATCATCGACATAACTGACTTTTACATCAACACCATAATTACCAACGGGCAGCTCACATGACAGTTTATATACGATATCCCCGGCGATAAGCTCGGAAGGTTGCACTATTTTCCTAATTATAATCCGATCTAATTCTGACACTGTAAATTCTATCTCTATTAAATGTTGCGTATCCTCCGCTTCGAGAAGAATAGTAACTACTTCTCCCTCTAAATACTGGGCTTTATCCGGAAAGCAATCTACATTGGTTAAATGTTTCATCATAACTTATTTCCTCCACTATAGCTGTTATTGTTTCACTGAGCCTTCCGCCAGACCACCGATTACTGTCTTCCTTTGGAATAGAATGAACATAATAATAACCGGTATTTGAATAATAATCGATGCTGCGAATACCCATTCCCATCTGGTTGCATGCTCTCCGTTTAACCGCTGCAGGAGCATAGGAAGTGTAATCATAGCTTCATTCGCACCAAGAAGTACCTTCGCTGTAAAATATTCCTCCCAGATCCCTTGCAAAGCAAAAATCGTCATCGTTCCAATCGCTGGCTTGGATAAGGGTAGCATAATCTTCAAAAATATAGTCATATGTGTTCCTCCGTCCATAATCACCGACTCAGATAAGGCGTCCGGCAGTCCGCGGAAGAAATTACGCAAGAAAAAAGTGTGACCGCAGATACCGGTTGCCACATAAATCAGTATTAAGCCCGGTCTTGTTCCAACAAGTCCGTTAGAGAGTCCGGCAAAAGGAAGCTTAATCGCTCCCAGAGTGATAAACTG
>JAQZBA010000364.1 GCA_029239365.1 Herbinix sp.
GAGTAGCAAATCCGTCACTTTATAAAAGTCAAAAGAACATTACTCATAGAAAATCAGACGCACACAAAGGAACTCTCTGGAGTTACTATACAATATCGGATATGCTAAATAATGAAATGTATATTGGGAATATGGTTCAGGGTCGATACGGAAGCATTTCATATAAGACCGGTAGGAATAAACCAAAGCCCAAAGAAAAGTGGGTAATAGTTGAAAGTACACATGATGCTATCATTGACATTGATGTTTGGAATGCGGTGCAAGGCAAGATCAAAGCTAATTTCAAGCCATTTTCAACTGGAGAAATCGGTCTATTTGCTAGAATTGTAAAATGCAAACACTGCGGCTACATCATGAGGTCAAGCACAAACAGGGGGAAGCATTACTTGAAATGTGCTGAAAAGCATAAAATGAAGGACGCTTGCGTTGGCTCCTTCATTCCTGTTGATTTGCTTGAACAGATTGTTATCAAACAGCTAAACCAATTTACTCGTGAATATCTTGATAAAGATGAATTCGAGCAAAAACTCATTTTCCAGAATAACTTTGAAGAGAAAATTCAATCTCTGGAAAAAGAAGTGACCGCTTATAAGAACAAGATAGATGTCTGTTTTAAAGTCATTGATAATGCGTACATAGATAAAACAAAAGGGATGATGGAGGAAGATGACTTCATAAGGATATCACGCAATATGCACCAAGATAAAAAACATTATGAGGAAATCATTGCTAACTTGCTAGTGCAAATTGAGGATGTACAAAGAAGAATGCAGCAGGCGGACAACAGAAAGGCACTTATTGAGCAATATTCAAATATTACCGACCTAGATAGACCTACTGTTGAAAAGCTGATTGATTGTATTTATATCGGTGATAAAGACCCTGTTACAAAGCAGCGTTATGTTGAAATACACTGGAACTTCTAATAATGTTGTTCCATCGTGGTAGCAGCAGAGCAAAAGGCAAGAACTACCTATGACAACATTTTGCGTCTGGTACATGACGAAGAAGTTTGCGATCCGATTAAATTCCTTCGCGAAAGGGAAATCGTTCATTTCCAAAGATTTGGTGAAGCTTTAAGAATGATCCAGGATGATCTTAATTGCAAGAACTTCTATGCATTTAACCCGTCATTTGATCCGCAAGCTATGAAATAACCGAATTTAGCCCCGAGGGGGAGCTTTCTTACGCCTTCGGGGCTCCCGAAAAAAGTTATAAACCGCCATAAGGCAAATACTTGCAAAACTTAAGAGCAATGAATTTAAAAATTCAAGTTGACAAATCAGAACAATCGTATTAATATGAACTCATTAATAAGCAAAACCGTTGAGAAAGAAGAGTAGGCTTTAGTATTTCATTACAGAGAGTCGCAGTTTGGTGGGATGTGACATGAAATTTTCAGCTGAATGGGCTTTTGAGGGCAACCCGAACTTATAGTAGGCGTTGACGGAAACCATCACCGTTATTCGAATGGCATATATGTTTTGTATATGATAGAGTGGACTTGTTCAATTTGAGTGGTACCGCGGATTTTTATTCGTCTCAAGTATTTTTATACTTGGGATTTTTTTTATGGGTAAAAATGCCACCAAAGGCTGCAAGGACACAAATGGCGAAGAACGAACAGCAAACTTATAATTATAGTAAGGGAGAAAAATCTCCCGCAAAAAATGGAGGGTATGATATGAAAAAATTATTATCATTAGGATTGGTTTTGGTTTTAACAATGAGTTTGTTCACCGGATGCTCCGGCAAGAAAGAGGGGCAAGTAACGATAGGCATCGGACAGTTTGCACCTCATGCATCTTTGGATAATTGTAAGGAGGGCTTCCTTGCAGGTTTGAAGGAAGAAGGTTATGTTGAGAATGATAATTTAGAGGTACTATTTGATAATGCTCAGGCAGATGGCGGAAATGCAACTCAGATTGCAACAAACTTTATATCCAAAAAGGTTGATATGATCTGTGGAATAGCAACACCGATGGCACAAAGTGCATACGGAACTGCAAAGGATACGGATATTCCGGTTGTGTTTACAGCTGTTTCTGACCCGATTCTTGCAGAGCTTGCGAATGCAGATACAACCCCGGTTGGCAATGTTACCGGTACCAGTGATAAGCTACCCGTTAAGGAACAGCTTGAAATGATTCGAACAATTTTGCCGGAAGCAAAAACTATTGGTATTATGTATACCACCAGCGAAGCAAATTCCGTATCAACGATTGCTGTATATAAGGAATTAGCTCTGGATTATGGCTTTGAGATCATAGAGAGCGGAATCACAACAACTGCTGATATTCCGCTTGCAGCAGATAACCTCTTATCGAAGGTGGATTGCATCAGTAACCTAACGGATAATACCGTAGTTAGTTCACTACCGGCCATACTTGACAAAGCAGGAGAAAAGAACATCCCGGTATTTGGCAGTGAAGTAGAGCAGGTTAAAATCGGTTGTCTTGCAGCTTACGGTATTGATTATTTTGAACTTGGCGTTCAGACCGGAAAAATGGCAGCTAAGATATTAAAGGGTGAGAAAAAGGCTAGCGAAATGAACTTTGAAACCATCGGTGAAGCATCCTTCTACGGAAATACTGCAGTGGCTGAGCAGTTCGGAATTACAATACCGGATATACTGGTAGACGATGCAAAGGAAATGTTTGATACTATTTCTGAATAAACATAATAGGGAGGTAATGTATGTTATCAATCATTATAGGTATATTGGAGGAAGGTTTTGTATATGCCATTTTGGCACTGGGAGTATATATAACCTATAAAATCCTGGATTTCCCCGACCTTTCCGTGGACGGAACCTTTCCGTTAGGAGGTGCTGTGACAGCAGAACTGATCATTGCCGGTGTAAATCCGATACTGACACTCTTTATCTCCTTTTTCGTCGGCGCACTTGCCGGAATACTGACAGGCCTCATACATGTAAAATTAAAGGTAAGGGATCTGCTGTCCGGTATCATTATGATGACAGCGCTCTATTCCATAAACCTTCGTATCGCCGATGCGAATGTGCCAATATTCTCTAAGGAAAGTATTTTTGAAAATAAGGTACTGGATAATCTGATTCCAAAAGGAATCCAGCCATATCTCGTTTTAATTATCTTATTCCTCATTGTCATTGTCATGAAATTATTACTGGATTTATATCTTAGAACTAAGTCCGGATATTTGTTAAGAGCGGTAGGGGATAATGCAACACTCGTAACATCCTTAGCAAAGGATAAGGGAATGGTTAAGATTGTGGGTCTAGCGATTGCCAATGCCTTTGTAGCTTTAGCGGGGAGCATTTATGCACAAAAAAGTGGTTTTTTTGAAATATCAACTGGAACCGGAGCTATTGTAATCGGACTTGCAAGTGTAATCATCGGTACGAATTTGTTTCGGAGGATGCATTTTGTCAAGGCAACAACCGCCGTTATAGCTGGAGCTGTCATTTATAAAGCATGTGTCGCCTTAGCGATTTCCCTTGGTATGGAGACCTCTGATATGAAGCTTGTTACCGCGATATTATTCCTTATTATATTAGTGATTAGTGGTGACCGGAAGAGGAGGGTTAAATCCAATGCTTGAACTGGAAAACATAAATAAATTTTATAATCCGGGTACTGTTAATGAAATGTGTTTGTTTCGTGATTTTAATCTGACGATCCAAGATGGAGAATTTGTTTCGGTAGTAGGTAGTAACGGCTCCGGCAAAACATCGATGTTAAATATTATCTGCGGAAGTATACCAATGGATCAGGGAAGAATTATCATTAATGATTCAAACATTACTACTATGGCGGAATTTAAGAGACAAAGACGGATCGGAAGAGTTTATCAAAATCCGGCAATGGGTACCTGTCCGAACATGACCATTCTTGAAAACATGTCACTTGCCGATAATAAAGGAAGGACCTTTAATTTAAGAATAGGAACGGATAAAAAAAGAATT
>JAQZBA010000365.1 GCA_029239365.1 Herbinix sp.
ATTAACCCCTTCTTGAATGAAACACCTACCCTTTGTGTTAGTTTGTGCCGAGGATGTCGCAGGCACAAACTATGTAGTGTGAATTTTTAATTCACACTATTATCGTCTTCGAATGATACTCACCCCCGTGTTAATGCTGCTTGGTCCGGTATCGAAACCTTTTAAAGCCGCTATCGCTTCTGCCATACCAAGGTAGCCCATGGTATAAGGATTTTGAGCAACAATCGCATCTAAATATCCACCTCTTAACAACTCAAGGATTGTATCCGATTTATCAAAACCAATCCCAATAATATTCTTCCGCTGTGACTTAATGGCATTCCCTACCCCTACCGTTGATCCTTCGTTAGTACCGAATAAACCTACTAAATCCGGATAGTTTTTTATCATGGCAGCCGCTGCTTCCTGTGATGCTATGGGGTCACCATTCTCATAATCCGTTGGTACCAAGATATATTTACCATTCAGCCTTATTGCCTCTCGAAAACCAGCTTCCCTCTTTACCGTCGAGTCAGTAACCTCATTTACTCCAATAATACCAATTCTCCCACTTTCTATCCCCAGTTCCCCTAATTCAAAAATCATTGCTTCACCAGCTTCTATCCCTGCACTATAATTATCTGTTGATAAGGTAGTGATTGCCTCCTCATAGGCCGGAGTATCAATATAGATAATTTTTACACCATTTGCTTTTGCATCCTCAATCGTACTTGACATGCGAATCGGATCATTTACAGCGATAAGTATGGCATCTGCACCATCATCTACCACCTCTCTCAACAGTTCTTGCTGCATCTGGGTACTCTTCACCTCAGGTGCAAGCCATTGATAGCTTACCCCTAGCATCTCAGCCATATCGGAAGCTCCCTGATCCACCGCATACCAATACTGATCTGTCTTGTCTATTGTAATCAGATAAATCTCATAAAATTGATTCAATGGAGCAGTAATCGTATCCTCACTCCTAAAATCCCTAATTTCTACCAAGGTCAGTAATAAGATTGCGATCCCTATGATCATCAAGTCAATTTTCCAATATTTTTTATTCCTGTTTTTCCTTTTTGGATTCATTATTTGGCATCCTCTTTCTTACAACACCGGTAAACGTTTCATTTCTATAGCTTATTCCTACCATAGAAGAAATATATTACTAATTTTGTCCCCAGATTTACCTACCTTACCAAGAATCTTACATAGGAATGATGCATTTTGTTATTGTACAATAGGTTGTGTAGCGAAGAAACTGTTCTATTCACGAAGGGAAGGATAATCCTATGAGACAACTCCGTAAGGTAAGCGTAATCGCATTATGCGTTCTACTTTCGCTAACACCAGTAACAGCGTTTGCTGCCGATTATACCGTTACACCCAATGATTCACTCTATAAGATAAGTCTGCTCTTCAAGACACCAATCAGTACCCTCAAGCAGGAAAACAGCCTATCCGCGGATACTATCTATCCGGGTCAGGTACTATATGTATCCGCTAAGATCCATACTGTCATAAGCGGTGACAGCTTATACACCATTGCAAAACAGTACGGGATACCCCTTACCTCACTGCGCCAGGCAAATAATAAATGGGACAACCAGATCCTTCCCGGTCAGAAATTAATCCTTCCCGGGGTAATGCCAACAAGCAGTGCGGATTCGGTTATCCCCTATACAAATAGTGAACTTGATCTTCTAGCCAGATTGATTGAGGCAGAAGCAGCAGGCGAGATCTATGAAGCAAAAGTAGCCGTTGGTGGTGTAGTCGTAAACAGAGTACAAAGTCCGGAGTGGCCAAACAACATCACCAATGTAATTAATCATATAAGTGGAGGATATTATCAGTTTACTCCGGTTAAAAACGGAATGATCAGTAAACCTGCCTCCTCCGATTCCATCAAAGCAGCTAAAGCAGCTATTTATGGCAGTGATCCGAGTAAAGGAGCATTATTTTACTTTGATGACAGCTCAACGAATCAATGGCTATGGTCTAAAACAAGAACAGCCTATATCGATCATATGGTATTCGTAAAATAAGCGTTTCATTTCATTTTCATATCGTTAAGGAAAAGAAGCCTTCCCATAGTGAGTTAAAATAAGAATGAAGAGTTAGAATACATCCCGCAACACACTGGTTACGGGATGTATTCTAACTCTTCTTTCTTCATGCAAGCACTATGGTGAGTGTTAGTATTAGATTATTCTATTTCCTGCAACAAATTTTCCTACTAAGTTGCGATCATCCGACAGATAGATAACACGTTCCAATCTTTGTTTTAATGTCAATGGCTGTGGATGTTCCAAGCTAGTATCATCAATGACTATTGCATCAAACTCGTATCCGGCTTCGAAGCTTCCTACCTTACCGAAGAATTTTCCACCACCCTTGGTTCCGAGATAAAAGGCCTCTTCTATCGATAAGGGTGTCATGCTCTGATCTTGTAGACGCCATAAAAGCTTAGATACCTTCACGGTTTCTACCATCATCTTGAAGATAGATAGAGAATCCCCGGCAGCGACGTCACTGCCCAAACCCATCTTAAGATCATGGTTAAGATACTTTCTTATGGGGGCAATCCCTGAGGATAGATTCATATTCGAATCCGGACAATGTGCAATAAATACTTCATTCTTCTTAGTCAGTTCAATTTCATCCTCTGTCAGATAGATACAATGAGCCATAATCGTAGGTACGCTGCCACCGAACAAGCCATATTCGTTATATGCATCCGCATAGCCGGCAGTGCTCGGGAATAGCTCCTTCACAAATGCAATCTCTAATAAATTCTCTGACAGATGGGATTGTACCGGCAGCTCCTCCTGTCTACAAATAACGGATAGTTCCGTTAATAAATCCTCGGTACAAGACGGAAGGAATCTCGGAGTGATGATCGGTTTAATATTCTTATATTTTATCCTGGAAGTCTCCAGCCATACTTTCGTGTCTTTCAGGGATTGCTCACTTTCCTCACACAACACCTTTGGACAATTACGGTTCATATTTACCTTGCCGACCTTACATATAAGTCCGGTCTCCTCTAATAAATCCATGAGTATCCCGGTTCCTTCTACATGAATAGTTCCAAAGATACACGCTCTTGTCGTAGCACTCTTTTTCATATCCTGAGCGAAGATGGAATATGCTTTTCTTGCATATTCTGGATCAGAATACTTCGCCTCTTCCGGAAAAGTATTATATTCCAACCATTTTAACAGCTCCATATCCATTCCAAGACTACGGATCGCATATTGAGGAGCATGGGTATGAAGGTCTATTAGTCCGGGTATAATCAAGCTATCCTGATAATCAATGCAATGAATCGTACTAAATCTCTCAGGTAGTATCTCATATACCCCCTCCACCTTACCCTCTTCACAAATAAGGTATCCCTGAGGAATACATACAAGCTCCTTTGGAGTACTTGAATATAATATATTTCCTTTTAAAGCAAATGACTTCATATCCATCGAATCACACCTTTCTCGTATATATTTATAGTACTACGATTAAAAATATAAGTCAATTATGTAAGCATTGGAACTGCTTGAATATACGTTACAGTTCAGCCTTCCAATATATTGAGTAGACTAGGGAAAAATGTTCCCATGGATGAGCCGTTCCCACTTAATTGCATTACGTAGTGGTACATTGGTATCAACGAATGCAAATACTCACCATGGGAATCATTTCTCCCTAGTCTTATGATCAACAAATAGAAAAGGCTGAACTGTAATATATAGCAAGAACAACAGGGAGCTATAAACCGGCTAAAAAGGAACCCTATTTATGCTTTTTGAAGCTTTCTCTGAACTGCTTTAACAATCTCAACTACAGGGATAACACAGATTGCAAGTAGCATCGCAATACCGTATTCTGTAAAGCTGATATGTTCAAATTCAAAGATATTGCTTAAGAAAGGCACATAAATAACCGCCGTAGTAAGA
>JAQZBA010000366.1 GCA_029239365.1 Herbinix sp.
TATACTGGTATAATATAAATAGATAAAAAGTAATTAAAGAATTCAGTAAACTAAATTCTTCGTTAATATAATAATCAATTCCATTGAAAATTCATTATTATATTCTATTGTTTTAATGAAGTATTTGCGTTAAATGTAGCCATGCTTTGTTTGTATGAGATATTGAAGGAGGGATAGTGTGAAGAAGATAATTTCTGTCATATTTATTATGGCAATGCTGATTGGAATGACGTCACCGGTATTTGCTGCGGCTAAGGATACAAAAGCGCCAACGATTACGAAAACGAGTCCTGTGGATAAGGCTACCGATATCATGCTGGAAAGCGAGATTGTGGTACGTTTTAGTGAGAACATTAAGAAGGGTAAGGCAATTGATAGCATCAGTATCAAATCTGTCTTAGGCAAAACAATCGCCTATACCTATGAGATTAATAATAATCTACTTGTAATAACACCGAAGTCAAAGCTTGCTTATAGCACGGATTATACTATTATTATTCCTGCCGGTGTGGTAAAGGATAGTGCAGGCAATAATCTGAAGAAAGACTATACCTTTAACTTTATTACCGAAGAAGATCCCAAAGCGAAATCGAACCTTACAACAGAAGGAATTACATATCACATTGGTTTAGAAGCAACCTTCCAGGGTGAATTCACCCCTATAATGCAAAGCTACCTGGTGGAATATTTGAAGATGCTAGGAATTGAAGCAAAGATTACTGAGCTTACGAAAGTTAAATAGACGGTACAGGATGTGGATTAATAGAAGAAGTATAAAAGTGGATCATGTCAGAAGGGGTTTTGCATTAGCAAGACCCCTTTTTATCGTTTAGGAAATTGCGTCCTATACGATAAAAGCTCCCCTAAGGATGCGCACTTCGCGGATAGGAAGTAGATGCTTCGCATCCCGCTCAGGCGCGAAAGTGTCAGCATGCTGACACTTTGTTCTAAGGATTTGCTCTTAACTTGTACTGGGAATTTGCTGGTCGTTACATTAAGAATAGCATATTGATGCAGTAGCCTGTAAGAATTGATATTAGCAACTGTAGTAATATACGTTTATTTATATTTTAATCTGGGAGGCTCTCTTAGAATGAGCATTTAGATGCACAAAGAACATAGGTAAAAGCCTTGTCCAATAATGTATCCGAAGATAAAATAATAATAGGAAGAATAACACCTATGCTACACGCCTGTTAGGTGGATGGGTTAAGAGGGTGTTATTAATTTACTATAAGGAGGACGAAGGATGAGTAATATGGAACTTCTTAAAAAGAAGCCATTCTTTTTAAATGATATGCAGGTGGAGTGGGTTAAGAATACGATGAATCAGCTGACCACCAAGGAAAAGATTGGACAGCTGTTCTGTCTTATCGCCTATTCCAGTGACCATGGGTATTTATCCAATCTGGCACATAATTATCAGATTGGTGGTATTATGGGCCGTAGGATGCCATTGGAGGAAGTATGCGATATGACTAACTTTCTTCAGAAAGAATCTAAGATACCGATGCTCATAGCGGCTAACTTTGAGGCCGGTGGGGATGGCCTGATTGAGGAGGGTACCAATATTGGGCCTAATATGCAGATCGGTGCTACAGGTAATCCGGATTTTGCGAGTAAACAAGGTTATGTATGCGCAAAGGAAGGTCTGGCGGTTGGCGCGAACTGGGCTTTTGCTCCGGTCATTGATATTGATAAGAATTTTAGGAATCCAATTATGGCAACCCGTTTATTCGGATCCGATGATAAGTTGGTGAAGGATTGCGGAGTAGCCTATACCAAATCAGCTCAAGAATTAGGAATGGCAGTATCAATAAAGCATTTCCCCGGAGATGGTGTGGATGAGCGTGATCAGCATCTGGTGACCAGTAGTAATGATTTATCCTGTGAGGAATGGGATGCAACCTTCGGTGAAGCATATAAGGCAAGCATTGATGCAGGCGCCTTAACGGTAATGATTGGACATATCATGCAGCCAGCCTATACTAAGAAGCTATGCCCCGGTATCAAAGATGAGGATATTATGCCTGCAACACTGGCTCCCGAGTTAATCAATGGCCTGCTACGCGATCAGCTTGATTTTAACGGATTGATCGTAACGGATGCAACTACTATGGCCGGGTTTGCGATACCGATGCCTAGAAGTAAAGCGGTTCCATATACCATTGCTGCCGGCTGTGATGTATTTCTATTTACT
The DNA here is from genome assembly GCA_029239365.1 of Herbinix sp. Lineage (GTDB taxonomy): Bacteria > Bacillota > Clostridia > Lachnospirales > Lachnospiraceae > Mobilitalea. Next base: position 2,201 of record JAQZBA010000366.1, read on the forward strand.
AAGAATCTGGAAGAGGATTTTGCTTATATGACTGCAGGAGTAGAGGATGGAACGATAACTCCCGGTCGTCTGGATGAAGCAGTCATGCGCATCCTTGGATTAAAGGCAGCACTGAAGCTTCCGGAGAAGAAGATGGATGGAAACATATATGTCAATGCAGAGGAGGCTAGATTAATCGTGGGTTGTGAAGAACACAGGAAAATAGAGCTTGCTTGTGCTGATCAAGCAGTTACTCTGATCAAGAATACACAGAATCTATTACCTCTTAGCGTTGAGGAGCATAAGAGGGTATTAATTTATCCTATCATCTCCGGAGAGAGTGCTTTTGGCGGAGGCGGTGAGGATGTGGCAGGCATCGTGAAGGAAGCTCTTGAGAAGGAAGGCTTTATTGTTACTATCTTTGCGTCGGAGCAAGGTTATGAGGGAATGTTACAAAGATATCAGGATATGACAGACAAGTATGACCTGATGATTTATGTAGGCAATATGGCTACCAAGAGCAACCAGACAACAGTACGGATTGAATGGGCACAGCCGATGGGAGCCGATTGCCCTATCTATCAGAGCGTAATACCAACCATCTTTATATCCTTTGCAAATCCTTATCATTTGTTGGATGTACCTAGAATTCGAACCTACATCAATGCTTATAAGTTGAAAGAAGCGAATATCAATGCTGTAATTGATAAACTTCTCGGTAGAAGTCAGTTCAAGGGAGTGACTCCGGTAGACCCCTTCTGCGGAAGATGGGACGCAAAACTCTAATTCATTACCTTGAAGACTGAACTGTAACATGTTTCTCGTAGATTCACAGGTTTTCGGATGTAAATGCCTTGACAATCCGCTTTCTTTTATATTAAGATGAATTGGTTTATTGATTTTTAGGTTATGATGTGACAAACATCTTTTATATTAGTTTGGAGGATTTATATTGAGCAATTATACCAAGGAAATACAAAGACGGCGGACCTTTGCGATTATCTCTCACCCGGATGCAGGAAAGACAACTCTGACAGAGAAGTTACTGTTATACGGAGGAGCAATTAATCTGGCAGGTTCAGTTAAGGGAAAGAAGACGGATAAGCATGCGGTATCCGACTGGATGGAGATTGAAAAGCAGCGTGGTATCTCCGTTACTTCATCAGTTATGCAGTTTAACTACGAGGATTATTGTATTAATATATTAGACACACCGGGTCATCAGGACTTCTCCGAGGATACCTATCGTACTCTGATGGCAGCAGATTCTGCTGTCATGGTAATTGATGCCTCCAAAGGTGTTGAAGCGCAGACCAAGAAGCTCTTCAAGGTATGTGTCATGAGAGGTATTCCGATCTTCACTTTTGTTAATAAGTTGGATCGTGAATCGAAGAATTCTTTTGAATTATTGGACGAAATTGAGACTGTGCTGGGTATTCGAACCTGTCCGATTAATTGGCCGATTGGTTCCGGTAAGAATTTCAAGGGTGTCTACGATAGAGAGAATAAACATATCACACGCTTTTATGCTTCTCATAATGGTATGAAGGAAGTCGATACTGTCGAAGTTGAATTAGGTGATCCTAGTCTGGATTCCTTAATCGGTAAAGATAATCATGATATCTTAACCGAAGAGATCGAATTGATTGATGGAGCAAGCAGTGAGTTTGATATCGATCAGGTACTAACCGGTAAGCTAACTCCGGTATTCTTTGGTTCAGCACTGACGAACTTCGGTGTGGAATTATTCTTA
>JAQZBA010000367.1 GCA_029239365.1 Herbinix sp.
AGCTCCGATCTTGAAGTTTTTAGGAATTAATCACTGTCTAAAACTGTTAGTAAATCTTCCAGAGCTTTTCACGTATAACTAAGTAATTGTTGAGCTTCACTATCCATACCTTGCAGATAGTTCTAATCTTTGACATTATACCACATAATTACCAGAATGAAAACCTCCGCATCCGGCTCTATCAAAAAATCCTGTCATGGGTTGGTAGTAAGAAATATCAAGGTATCATATACATAACATATGAATTTAATGATGTATCCTACCAGTTTTCTATTAGGAAAATACATTCTAGCACTATAGTAAATAAATTAATAAATATGTAACAAATAGAAATTTAATCTTCGAACAATGACGACCGCTGTAGAAAAAGCAAATTTCATGAGTTAAAATATTACTACATAGGTAGAATTAGGTAATATGGCACTTTTCATCCAGAATATAGTGGGTTTTTTGTAAGGATTTTGGAAACTCAGGTACAAAAAACAATAAAAATGTGATAAATTTGGTAACTGCCATAATTTTAACACTATTTAATATTATCGTAATATATGATCACCTAAGATAAATTCGGATCTGATAGGGTAACTAGCATGCAGGGAACCTATTTGCCGATTGACAGAGAATAATACAACAGGAGGTTAAAGGAAGAACGAATGATTCAAGGACTACGAACGATTATTACAACTACAAAAGAGAATACCTTCCGTAACCGTCAATTAGGATTGAAGCTAGGCTTTTTATTAGTAATAGCTTTTATCACCTTGGGCTTATATAGTGGCTCAGCATTGGCGGCCTCAGGAATACGAATATACAATTATGCAACGAAGAAAGAAAGCACTTATACGGACAAACAGATCATGGTTACTTTGAATGGCAGTAACATCACCAAGAAGCAGACACCGGGAATTCTCGTGAACGGAATTTCTCTTGTACCCTACAATGATGTCTATGAGAAATCCGGTATTGCCGCTGAGTGTGTCTACGACAAGGGCGAAGGTACTGTATCTATCTCCAAATATGGTAAGACAATTCAAATGACCATTGGAAGCACGAAAGCAAAAGTTAACGGTAAGACGGTTACTATGCCGATAGCACCGATGAAAATCAAGTATATGGGTGCCGAAATAGTGAAAGTATTGGTCCCCTCCCGTTTCATCTCTGAGACTTTAGGGCTGAACTACACTTGGAATAGTAATAAAAGTACAGTTGCAATCGTTAAGACTACTTTGATGTTATCTTACAACGACGGTGAGAAGTTCGAATATACCGGTGCCCAGGGTAAGGTTGCGATCAATGGCAAGAATATTGAGCTTGGCAATATGCCTAGTATTATAACCAATAATACGGCGATGCTTCGTGCGAATGGTGTATTCGCAAATTCCGCTATCGGAGCTAACTACAACTTCAATAGCGCGGATAAGTCGATTACACTAACTAAGGGAAATACTGTATTAGTTATGACAATTGGAAGTAAGACCGCTTATCTGAATGGAAATGCGATGCAGATGGATACGGCACCAATTGGTGTCACCAATCATAATGTTGGATCTTCTTATGTTATGGTTCCGGGAGGTTTTACCGCATCTTGCCTGGGTTATAATTATCAATGGAATAATGCAACAAGAACCTCTATTATTACTTCCCAAAAGGAAGCTACCTCTCCGGGAAATTCAGGTGGATCGAACAATTCGCCTGAACTAGGAGATAACGGTGTTATTATCGATCCTGGTACGGTTCTAAATCAATGGTCCGGTAATGAGGCACTTTATGGTATTAGTAATGGTGTGCATGAGCTTAACACAACAGCGGTACCTGCTAAGCCCGGTATGATATATTCTGTAAGCAGAGATTATAGCAATGGAAGACAGAATGCGGAAACCTTTATGTTCCTGTCTACAGGAGTCTTTGGTAAGATTACTTCCGGGAATACGGATGGAAGGATCTCTATTCAAGCGGCAAATATGACTTCTACTGATATGACTTACCAGATGTATGGAGTACATAGCAATTACTTGAACACCATAAGAACCTTTTCAAACACAGCAGAGCAGAAAACCTCAATTGAGCTGGACCTGCTTTCCGATCGCTATACCTATGACCTGATGCTCTCTGCCGATCAGCAGACACTGTATGTCACGGTATATTACAATACCCTGACCTCAGCAGTGATTGGGACAAATGCGACAGGAGATTATATTACTTTGACCGGTATGAAACCCTTGAAGGTCTCAGAGAATAGAACAACCGGTATGATGTATGTTGATCTGCCTTTTACTTCCAATAGCATAGGAGATGTATATACGAATGTAATTGGTTCAAAATATGTAAATTTATTCTATACAATTCGTCAAGCAGATAAGACTACATTAATTATCGGTGTAAATGAAGGTTATGAATTCTATGTGACAGAGAATGAGAATAAGTATTCCTTCTTGTTCCAGACTCCCAGAGAAACGAATCAGCCTACGTCTCCACCTGCTACTCCGCCTGCTACTCAGCCGACAACCCCTCCGGTTACGCAGCCGAGTACACCCAATCATGACTTGGATCCAAGCGATTGTGAAATAGTAATTCCGAAGCCAGCTGGATTAACAGCATCCATGATATCGGATGAAGATTATTATTTTGATCGTTGCTTCGTAATCAGATTGAGCGGTGATTACACTTCAACCATCAGTAGCTCGACGATCAGCAGTACTGCCGGTAGGGTCGAACGTATCTCAGTTACCTTGAACAGCAATAATGAAACTGAGATTAAGTTCAAGACCTCGAAGCTGCAAGGCTATGCATTTACGATGGATGAGAATAACATCTATGTCAAGGTTGGCAATCCTAAGGATATCTATCCCAATATCGTTGTGCTGGATCCGGGGCATGGTGGTGGAGCGAACGGTGCAACCTATTACAATACGAATGAGAAGAACCTGAACTTCAAGATCTTATACACTTTGGGTAAGAAGTACTTCAATCAAGATACTTCAAAGCTTAAGGTTTATTACACAAGAATCACTGATGTTGATATGTCCCTTAGTAACCGAGCAGCCTTTGCTAGCCAGTATGGGGCAGATGTGTTCGTCAGCTTACATATGAATGCTAATCTTAATCATAGCGTTTGTGGTACGGAAGTTTACTATTCCAACAATAACAATAGCCCCAATAAGGCTGGCTTGACTAGCAGGATTCTGGCCAATCTATTCGTTGATAGAATCTCCGGCAAGTTAGGTACGAAGAACAGGGGTACCAGATCCGAACGATACACGGTTGTCTATAAGAATACCGTACCGGCTGTATTAATTGAGCTTGGCTTTATGTCAACAGAGAGTGATTTTAAGCTACTTTCTGACTCAACCTTCCAGGAAAATGCTGCGAAGACACTCTATGAGACTTTATTAGAAGTTTTCAAGACATATCCGACCGGAAGATAGATACCACGACACAGATACATAATGACAAACTAATAATAAGCCTATCAAAGCCTTTTGTAATTCAAGGCTTTGATAGGCTTTTCTACAAAACGAAGGAGTTAATAAGCATGGAAGGATTAAGAGATAGATTCATCTTGAGAAAAAGGATAGGTATGATATTAGCAATTGTAATGATATTGTTGATACCGGGTACGAAGGTGAATGCAGCAATCATAGAGAAAGAGGAGGAATTCCAAGCAGTCTGGATCTCTTATCTTGAATTCTGGGATCGCCTTAAGGATCCTGTGACAGGTATGTCAGGGTTTACCCAGGAACGCTTCGAGAATCTGGTTGATGAGATGTTCGATAATGTGGTAGATATGAATATGAATGCAGTCGTAGTACATGTACGCCCCTTCGGCGATGCCATGTATCCCTCTAAGTACTTTCCCTGGTCGAAATATATCTCAGGAACCCAGGGAAAGGACCCT
>JAQZBA010000368.1 GCA_029239365.1 Herbinix sp.
TTATATCATGAATATAAAGCGTATTCATGATCTTCAACTCCGATCGCATGTTAGCAAGCAAGCTTGCCACTTGCTCACTACGCTCTATTATATCATGAATATAAAGCGTATTCATGATCTTCAACTCCGATCGCATGTTAGCAAGCAAGCTTGCCACTTGCTCACTACGCTCTATTATATAATTACAAATAATCCAATATTACGTAACACCCCAGTTTTTAAAAATCCATAATGAAGAAGAGCAATTCGCCGCTCAAAGAAATTATACTTCTGTAAATCAGCAAAATGTTGAAGGATTTCTCTGTTTTTCTCAGAAAGAGTATCTCCATACAAGCTTAAGAATTCTTCTGCCTGTTGATACAGGGCATCAAGTGCTTCTCTCTGGCGTTGCAGATTGGATACCCGATTTCTTATATACGCAGAAAAACCGATATCACCTACCACATTCCCACCATGCTGACGATATAATAACGTTCCTTCCTTAACAAAACCTATTTTCCCAAAAGATGCGGCGATCAAAGCTAACCACCAGTCATGATATCTTGCTTTCTGTGGTAGCGGTTTGCTTTGTAGTACCTTGCGAAGTGCTGCATTTACCATCACAGTACAACCGATCAGTTTATTCTCCATCAATAAATGCGGCAAATCCGTTCTACAAGGATTCAAATGTCCTGAGCAGAAAAAGGAAGGATTCAACGTATTTAAATCTTGATCTACAACAACAGCATCTGTAAATACTGCCAGAGGAGTATCCTTGCCCAGCTGTGCCTCCATATGCCTCATACGCTTCAGGGTAACTGCAGCTTTATTGTTCTTCCAGACATCATCCTGATCACTAAACATAATATAATCTGCCGTAGTTCTGGCCAGGCCATGCATGAAATTCATAACAAGACCCAGATTAGTCTCATTTCGAAAGATATGGACCTTCTCCGGATATTGGGTTTCATAGCTGTAAAGGATGGGCATTGTATTATCCGTAGAACCATCATCATGGATCAATAGCTCAATATCCTGATAAGAGGATGCTAGAATAGATTCAATCTGCTCACTCACATATTGTTCCCCATTATAGGTCGTCATTACGATTGCTATTGTACTCATATCGTACCTCTCTTACTAGGTCCAATAACCCTTATTCATACTAAATCGCTTTACCAACTTCATTGGAAGAAGCTGATAGTGAACACCGAATTGATACCCCAGGAATTTGAATCCGCTATTCAAAATCAAATCAGGAATCAATAAAAACTGTTTTTTCTCTATTAGATAATTCAAGGAGTTCTTCACTAATTTAATGCCTTCCGATTCAGATTTAAGTCCTTTAAAGGTCTCCTCATACTGCTTATGGGACACACCAAGATCGAAATTACGGGTAAACTGCTGTACATAAGAATATTTATGGCAATGCAGTACTTTTGCATCTGCTGCATAAGCAATACGGTAATCTTCTCGGATCATTTTGGCCGCCATTATCATATCCTCATTAAAAATGGTCTTATCAACAAAGCCACCAAGCTTTTCGTAAACCGAACTACGATAGGTTGCACATACATTCGAGCAGAAGAAGGTCTTAATTCCAAGTTCCTCCAGGTTCTCCAGAGATTTCACCCTGCTGTGCTTCGAATAATTATAATGTCTGGTATAGCGTTCCACCAGCCCTACGCTATCATCCGCCAATTGTCTTGCATAGGTAGCAGATACCCACGGATCGTTATAAGGCTCTAACAGCTTCTCTATTAAGTACTCATCCACCGGAATCGCGTCTTGAGTCATGAACATCAGGATGGCTGCATTAGACAGAGTGGCTCCTAATTTTCTTGTACCGCCATGATCGAACTCTTTTTTGCTTATCGAAATGACAGTGATATTGGATCCTTCAATCACCGGAAGCTTTTGCTCCTGCCCTTCCTTCTCAATAGTATGAAGCAATATGACCCGGTTGGGCTTTACTGTCTGGCGATATAGCATCGTAAGAAGTCGGTCCAGCTTATCATCCGAGTGGTAAGTAGGAATAATAACATCTACAGTATATTCTATATTAATCGTATCCTTATCCTTAGTTACGGTCTCAAGTTCCATCCTAAAGTTCCTTCCTATCCTAAGCTTCAAATCAATCGTATATGCAAGCAAGCTTGCATTGTTCACATACGCTTATCATACCATGAACAAATAGCATGTTCATGGTCTCTAGCTCCGATCGCATATTGCAAGCAAGCTTGCACATGCTCACTACGCTTTATCATATCATAAAATTTGTAAAAATTAAATCCTATTTTGCAAAGATAAGAATCATTTAAGAATTTTAACAGAAAGATTAGGAAGTGGAGTGAACACAAGTTTCACAAGTCAATAGATCAATTGTCACTTTATTGTTTATGATATCGGATCGGGTATTGCTCTGCATATTCTGTTGACTTATCAATAGATAGGTTATATCCCCTCACGTCCCTATCGAAGCTTTCTCTGTTGATCAGGTCATAATAAGCAGTACTGTAAAAATCTACGGACTGTAATTCAACCATCCTACCATCTTCAGAGTAGGTGCTTCCGGAAGCTTCTGTTCCCGCCTTAGCCTCCTCACTCCAGCGATTGCTATCCGCGAGTAAAGGTAATACAAGCGGTGCAGCGTCCAGAGATAAGTCATAGGTCAGATACGCAGCATCCTCTGCCGATAGTATAGCCTTATGCTCTTCAAGATAAGAAGCGATGAAATAATCTGGCTTTGCGAAGGAAAAAGTGAGGTAACAGCCTGCAACGACCGCTACGCAATAACGAAACAACGGGAAGCTCTTATGGTATACGGATATTATTACCCCTGCCAAAATAAGTGATAGAATTAGTAATGACAACAATACAAATAGTCGTAAAAAAGTAAGATGGTATGCTCCAATGTAGAGAATCATCCGGTAAGTAGCTGAGCCTATCAATATATAAGTGCATACAGTCATTATGGTTAACAGATTGCGAAGGAATCGATTTTCTTCGAAAAATGTATTAACAATCAGCATTAATGCCACATTGATCATCGCTACTGCCAGTAATTCGAAAAATCCACGTCTCGCATATTCAGCAAAGGTATAGTCCTCCGGCAAGGTAAATATCCCATTACTGAACAAATAAACAATCTGGAGTCCGCAGAACAGTATATATAATAAGGTGATCAATAATATAAATGTTGTAGCTATAGAGGCTGCTCCCCTTTTTCTTTCTATCTCCTTGCGTCCTGTTTGAATTGCAGCACCACAAAGAATACAATAGCAGGAAAAGAAACCAAATAATGTCATGAAGATAATGAAAATTAGATTGCTTGAAAAAATACGCTCGATCAAGACTTCTGTCATATCTCCGAAGATCATATCTGCCTGCGACAACAGAATAATTATTACCCAAAGGATAGGAACAGAGATCATAGCACCGACAAAGATATTACGTGTCTTATCATTTCGAAATAGCTTCGTTCTCTTTAAGAAATTAAGTCCATCGATAAAAGGCATTCCTATGGAGACGATACCCCAAATAATGATACCAAACATCTTACTCAGATAGTTTAATACATCCCAGCCCTCTGAAGTATGCAGTTGATGAAGCAGTGAAAGATTGAGCAGGCATAGAATGACAATAAAATTCATAAACTGCAGATTGCCACTTGCAGTAAGCATCGTGGAGAGAGCGGCGAGCATTGCTCCCACATAATACAGGTACGTACCTTTCTTCAATGTAAGCTCAAATTGTTTCATTACAACCATCAGAAGAATAATCATCATCGAAGTGAAGAATAAAACGTTGACTCCAACTTTAGCCTCGTAAAAGCTTAAGGTGAATAGACCTCCAAATAATAGGCTAATCAGACCGGTAATCTCGAATTTTTGACGTATTTTATGAAGTAG
>JAQZBA010000369.1 GCA_029239365.1 Herbinix sp.
TATTTGATAATATATATAGCAAGAATTATTTAGATAAATTAAGATATCAAATCGCAATAGAGTGTTCTAGGATAAGGAGACAAATGAACAGGAGAATATAATAGGTAAGGGAGTTGAATTATCATATTCTCACCCGGAGATATAGAAAATTCATAGATAAGTAGGAGGATTGTATGAAATATTATGTCGTAGATGTATTCACAGAGCAGCGTTATTGTGGCAATCCGGCTGGGGTATGTATACTCGAGCGTTGGCTGGAGGATTCCTTGATGCAACAAATAGCCTTTGAGAACAACCTGGCTGAGACTGCATTTCTAGTGAAACGAGAGAAGGACTACGAGCTTCGCTGGTTCACCCCTGAGGTAGAGATTGACTTATGCGGTCATGCTACCTTAGGAAGTGCTTATGTTTTGATGAACTATATTGATACCTCGATGTGGACTGTGGATTTTTACACGAAGAGTGGGGTGCTGACAGTAACTAAGTCAGGTGATCTCTTTACGATGGATTTCCCTTCCCGTAAGCCGGTCCCCTGCATGAAACCCGAGATACTGGAGAAGGCACTGGGAGTAAAGGTTTTAGAGACCCACAGTGCAAGAGACTTACTGGTTGTTATCGAAAGTGAACAAGTTTTAGCTAAGATGAAACCCGATTTTCATTTGCTAAAAAGTATAGATCAATATTTTGGTTTTATTATAACCGCTAGAGGAGAGGATTGTGACTTTGTATCACGTTTTTTAGCTCCAAATGCCGGTATTAATGAGGACTCGGTAACCGGCTCCTCCCATACCAGCCTGATACCTTACTGGAGCGAGCGTCTTAATAAGAAATTAATGACAGCAAGACAGCTTTCTGCGAGAGGAGGAGAGCTTACCTTGGAGGTAAGAGGTGATAGAGTCGCAATCAGCGGAAAAGCGGTCACTCATCTCATAGGAGACATTCAGATTTAGCTGGAAAGGTTTAAAGGATGCTCCTCGTCTTTTGCTGATAATGGCGTTACCTTCGTTACTTTGAGATAGAATAATTGATAAAATTAGAGGGATTACATATATTGTAAGGATGGGGATTAACTTTCCATCCTTACTTTTTTTCTTTACAAATAGGATAAATCGCCTATAATTATAATTGTGAAGAACAAAAGAATTACAATTAATGGAAAATGATTTCATAAGAATAGATTGCTACATTGGTATAAATAAAAGCTGGAAAGCGAAGGAGGACTATTTATGATTTTAGAGGAAATGTTAGAGCAGCTAGAATATACCTGTATTCAGGGAAATGAGAAGGGTGCTGTTAAGGAACTGGTATATGATTCTAGAAAAGTGACGGAGGGTTGTGTCTTTGTCTGTATCTCGGGTGCAATATATGACGGTCATGATTATGTTAAAGAGGTGGCAGAGAAGGGTGCGGCTGCTATCATAGTAGAAAAAGTCGTGGAACTACCTCCTCAAGTTACTGTAATCAGGGTAAAGGACACTAGACTTGCATTAGCTTATATGTCAGCGGCATATTTCGGCCATCCTGCAAGAAAGCTTACTACCGTCGGTATTACAGGTACCAAGGGTAAGACAACTACCACCTATATGATAAAATCGATTCTGGAGAATACAGGCAAGAAGGTAGGACTCATCGGGACGATTGAGACCATCATTGGAAATACAGTAATTCCGGCTAATAATACAACACCGGAGTCCTATACACTTCAGGAGACCTTTGCCCGGATGGTGGAGGAAGGCTGTGAATGTGTGATTATGGAGGTGTCTTCGCAGGGTCTTAAGCTTAACCGTGTGGCTGGATTTACTTATGATTATGGTATCTTTACGAATCTGGGCGAGGACCATATCGGCGGCGCAGAGCATACGGATTTTGAGGATTATCTGACCAGTAAGAGCAAACTGTTTAGCCAATGCAAGCTTGGTTTGATCAATATCGATGATGCTCATGCGGATGCAATTCTTACAGGGCATACCTGTAATGTAGAGACCTTTGGATTCTCTGAGAATGCAGATATACGGGCTACCGAGGTAAAGCTTCTGCAGAAGCCCGGTTTTCTGGGTATTGCATATAAGGCTGAAGGCTTGATGAATTTGTCAGTTGAGATGAATATCCCAGGCAAATTTAATGTATATAATTCCTTATGTGCGATTTCTCTCTGTAGACATTTTGGTGTCAGTAACGAAGAGATTATAAAAGCCCTGAGTAATGTGTATGTCAAAGGCAGAGTGGAGTTGGTACCGATATCGAAGCACTTCAGCGTGATGCTAGACTATGCGCACAATGCCATGAGCTTAGAGAGTCTGTTATCCACACTCAAGGAATACAATCCGAAGAGATTGGTGTGCGTGTTTGGTTGTGGCGGAAACCGTTCCAAAAGCCGTCGATATGAGATGGGAGAGGTATCCTCCAACCTGGCGGATCTAACCCTCGTAACCTCGGATAATCCACGTTTTGAAGAACCACAGGATATTGTAAATGATATTATAGAAGGTGTTAAGAAAGGTCCGGGAGCCTATGTGGAGATCCTTGACCGTAAGGAAGCAATTCGCTACAGTATAGAACATGCCGAAGAAGGCGATGTGATTGTTATCGCGGGGAAGGGACATGAGGATTATCAAGAAATCAAAGGGGTTAAGTATCCGATGGATGACAGGGAGCTAATCCGTGATGCTGCTGCAGTAATCAAAACCCCACTCCTATAAAACATTAGGATATAGTCTTACAATACTTACTATGTGAAGCAAGAATTTAGCTTGTTGAATTCTTGATCTCAATCGATTACCTACGAAGGAGGCCGCTATGTCTTATCAAAGCTATGCAGATATCATTATTGATATTTCCCACGAGAATCTAGACAAGACATATCAGTATGCCATACCGGAGGAGCTAAAGGAGCAAGCTAATATCGGAGCACTTGTGGTTGTGCCCTTCGGAAAGGGAAACCGCCAGATTAATGGGTATATTGTGGATGTATCCTCGGAGCCAAAGCTTCGCAAGGAGTTGATTAAGCCAATCTCAAAAGTCATAACGGATGCTCCTATGATTGAAAGTCATCTGATTTATCTGGCGTATTGGATCAAAGAGTCCTTCGGAGGGACGATCAATGATGCCCTCAAGACTGTCATCCCGGTTCGTAAGGCTGTGAAGATAAAAGAGCAAAAGAGCATACAATTGGTCCTGAATAATGAGCAGGCGAATCAATTGTATTATGAATATCAGAGAAAAAACAATAAAGCAAGATTAAGGCTTTTAGAAGCATTGCTCAAAGATAAGGTGTTAGATTATGAGGTTGCCCTCAATAATCTGAATATCTCCAGAGCGACCATACAGGGGATGGAGAAACAGGGTGTAACCAGGACAGTCTCAGAACAGATCTACCGTAACCCGATCAATGCACCGAGTGAACAATATCTGCCTGTTTCACTCAATAAGGAGCAGGCCTACATTGTGCAGGATTTTATCCATGAATATGAGAGTGGAGTACGTACCAATTATCTACTCCATGGAGTAACAGGAAGCGGTAAGACAGAAGTCTATATGGACATCATTGCTCATGTAATCAGTAAGGGTAAGCAGGTAATCCTGTTAATTCCTGAGATTGCCTTGACCTATCAGACAGTACAACGGTTTTATAAACGCTTCGGGGAACGTATCACCATTATGAATTCGAAGATGTCACAGGGAGAACGCTTTGATCAAAGTCTTCGTGCTCGTAACGGGGAGATTGACATCATCATCGGCCCAAGATCGGCTTTGTTTACACCCTTTCAGAAGCTTGGATTAATTATTATTGATGAAGAGCATGAGAGCAGTTATAAAAGTGAGACCACACCAAAATACCATGCAATCTGGGTCGCCGGAAAGCGGGCTGAGTTGACTGGAA
>JAQZBA010000024.1:0-6261 GCA_029239365.1 Herbinix sp.
AGATTATAGAAAATTTTTGAACATGTTATTTTCAGCTTTCAACCACTGCTTACAAATAAGTTTCAAGCCCAGAGAAAAATGCCTTGACAATTATTGGATATGTGCATATACTGTCTATGTGCATATATACAGTTAATGCACAGATCATTACTATTGCTTTTAGTTATGATATCCATTTCCAGTGATGGTACACCAAACGGAGGTATTATGTTACGAGTAGAACACCTGTATAAAGAGTTACCGGAATTTGCTCTAGAGGATATCTGCTTTCATCTTCCTAAGGGCTATATTATGGGTTTAGTAGGAGTGAATGCCTCGGGCAAATCCACCCTAATTAAAACCCTCTGTAACATATATTATAAGGACAGCGGTAGTATCTTCGTCGATGGTCTCCCCATGGATGAGAACGAAAAGAAAGTCAAAAATCAGTTGGGTATCGTTCTGACCGAGAACTTCTACGAAGGTAATTTCAGTCTTGAAAAGAATGCTTTCTATTTTGGAAGCAGATTTGATCATTACAATCAGGATATTTTTCTAAGGTACTGTAGACAATTTCATCTTGACCCGAAGAAAAAGCTCAAAAAGTTATCCAAAGGACAACAGATGAAGTATCAGATAGCCTTTGCCCTATCTCACGAGGCCACTCTCTTTATCATGGATGAACCTACAGGAAACCTAGATCAGGCCTTCCGATTGGAATTCAGAGAGATTCTCCAGGAACTGATTGAGGAAGGAGACCGTAGTGTACTGCTTTCCACTCATCAGACCGATATCTTAGATCAGGTTGCCGATTACATAACCCTACTGGACAAAGGAAGAATCGTATTTTCTATGAGTAAGGAAGAATTATCGGAGCAATATCGCCTAGTCTCGGGCGATGCTACTGAGATTAATTCACTCCCTCTCCAAATGATTGTGCATCTAGAGCGTGGTCAATATAATTCCATGGCTCTGATCCATAATCCCGATTATCTCCCTGCAAACGGACAAAGTTCTGCCTCAGCAGAAACTGAAAAATCCTGCCTTTTTAACCTTCAACCATCAGACCGAACGGAATATAAACGATTACTGGAAGAATCAAACCTGACCATTATGCTACCAACCATCGAGGAAGTCATGTTTTTTAAGATAAAAGGAGGAACAAATCCATGTGGAAACTTATTATAACAGACAGTTTTCATCCGATTATTGTTACTCCGCAACCAATCTATTATCTTATTTATTTTAATTTCTATATTAATTTTGTTTTACGTAAAGTTAATTCAGAATTCGAACTTATCCTCACGCTCTATTGTCTATTTATGTTGGCGTTGGTGGTTCTATCACCCATTAGACTGGCAAAGGGTCTCTATCTCTGTCCCTTGAGTGAGAAAGACCGTGTGAATTATTTAAAAATGGCGTGTTATTTCCGATTAGCAATATTTGAAGCTCTATTGGCTGCTATCCTTATCATAATTAGACAGGTGTATCAAGTAGAGAGCATGAAACTGTTACTGGCTTTTCTGTGTTTATCCGGTGTATTTCTCACTCTTCTTCTACTGTCAGGTTTTTATAATCCTGAGACGGCGAAGCAGCAGTACTATATTGCCAATAAGCTTACTGTACCAAAAAAAATTAGTAGTTCAAAGGAAAAATACAAAAAAGCTTCGATAGGAATCTATCTGCTTATAATAACATTCATTTTATCCTTGATTGGCATGCTACTCTCCTTCAGTAAGCAGCCTTTCAATCTCGTATGGTTGTTCTACTATATTCCAACTACCGCCATTGGTACCCTCTGCATGTTGATCTATTTTATAAAATATTTTAATGATTTTATTACGATCAACGCGAACTACGAGGCGTATTATAATGTTCGGAAGAAGAAAGTAGGTGTGTTCCATGCAGATTAGTATCTCTAGTATGAGCAATCTATCCATCTATGAACAGATTATGAATCAGATTAAGGATGCCATCATCAAAGAAAAGCTTCTTCCAGGAGAGATGTTGCCTTCCATACGTAATCTGGCTAAAGATTTACAAATCAGCGTCATTACCACAAAACGCGCATATGAAGAACTTGATAAGGAAGGTTTGATTAAATCCGTTGCAGGAAAAGGATTCTATGTATGTGAACAAAATACTGATTTTCTTCGAGAAAAGCAGTCTGTTATGTTAGAAAACCGTTTTGCTGATGTAGTAAGGGATAGCAAAAAAGCAGGGATACCTTTAGTCGATATTCTTGAGACGATTACAATTCTATACGAGAACAGTGATTACTGAATTATAAGTTTTTACACTATTATCCGAATTATAAAGAACTGTTTAGCAGAATGCAATTCTTTTCGTTATTGCCTTGTTCTATCCTAGGGATATGGATGGAAGAACAAGAACCTATTGATAACATGGAGGTTATGATGGACAAAGTACTTGAATTTCAAAATGTCAGCCTTACTTGGCCTGATTTTGTCATGAAGGATATCACCTTCTCCCTTGACCGCGGTTATATCATGGGACTTGTAGGTTATAATGGTGCAGGTAAGACAACCTTATTTCGTTTAATGGAAAATCAATATAAAAAATATAACGGAACCATCCTAATTGACGGCTTTGACTGCCGGACTCAGGAAGCAAAGGTAAAGGACATAACAGCATTTATCTCCGATGAACAGAAGTTTTTCTTCGAGGAAAACGCTATTACGAATGCAAAACTATTCAGTCCCTATTATTCCACATGGGATATGAACCTCTTTCAGAACTACCTAGACCGTTTTGAGATCAGGAGCACCACCAAAATCAAAGATTATTCCAGAGGAACCTACTTAAAGTTCCAACTTGCCTTTGCCATAGCTCATCACCCACTGCTCTATGCTATGGATGAGCCTACTGCAGGTCTGGACCCTGTCTTTCGTTATGATTTTCTACGAATAATTCAAGGTATTATTGCAGATGAGAATGCTTCTATCTTAATTTCAACCCACAACACCAGCGATCTTGATAAAATTGCCGATTATATCACAATGCTGGAGAACGGAAGCGTATTATTCAGTAAAGATGTAGAGTCCCTGTCAGATGAAGTTCAAAATAATAAGAATGAACGGATGCGTTTCCAGGTAAGCAGTCTGTTTAAAAAAGGAAGATGGAATTAATAATAAGGTGAAAGGTAAGGATGTTTCATGAGATTATCAAAATATATCAATTTGGATATCAATTATAGAAAAAGTCTGATTAATACTGATTTTAAGAATCTTGGAATCGGATGTGTCGGAATGTTCCTTTTTTCAAGTTTCCTGCTGAATTGGTCTTTTCATTCCATGGATCATATGGTCGTATTTAGCATCTATCTGGTTTGCTTTACGATAGCACAAGCCTTTTATATCTATCCTTTGATTCTGGTCTATGAAGGTGGATACAGTTCCGTATTTCAAAAATACAAGAATGTACCCATTGACAAACGTTTATTTTTTCGTTCTAAGCTCATATTACTGACTCGCTTCTCCCTCCTCTTCTGCATTCCGGTTGAGCTTTTCCATCTGTGGGGTTTGGATCGTACCGATACCCCATATCTTAGCATAGTCGGCTTCTGGCCTGTTATTACAATGGCACTGACCTTGCTTGCTCAATACATCTACATACGAATACTTGCACGAAATTTTATGGAATAGTATCTTAAGGTCTTATACGCAAATCGATGAAGCTCCGAATCAGACTCTTCACATAAATCCCCCTCAGACTGTAGTCTGAGGGGGATTTAACTTAAGTAAGCCAGGCTTAACTGATCCATATGCTTTTCAGTTCGGTTATGTCAACCTCTTTTAATACTAACTCCTCTTCAGTAGTCTCAATCACCAGCTCATTTCTGGTATAGTCCTGCACATGTCCAATCGACAGGAAAGCCTCTCCTTTATTTATGAATATCTCTATATTACTCACATCAATGAGCATCCGTAATTTTATGTTTCCTTCAAAGCACTGAAGCGGTGCGATATTGTCAAGGCAGACGAGCGTATTATTTAACATATCACAGTGAATTTCGATACCCAACAATGTAATGTTGAGCTTACACTTCGATGTGCATGTCAGATTCAATGTAATGTCATAAAGCTTTTTATTCAGTATCCTTTGATATCTTTCAGAATTGGTGACTCTGATATTATAGTCCTTACTATTCTCGCCGTATATACGTTCAATCTCCCTCGCCGGGTAAGTACATAGGAATGTTTCTCCAAGGAAGGTCCGAAGCGACATTTCACACGGAAAATTCATGGCCATATTAAAGGGCAACGATGAGATATCATATCTGTTCCATGCAATTCTGATTCGTCTTCCATCCTCGGAAGGAAGATCGGACCAGGTCTGCGCAGCATAGCTGTCTTTGCTGTACTGTAACCTTTTTGATATTGTCTCGGGACAGAAGCTGCTTCCGTCAAAGGAACCGATTACATATCGATCGGAAGCCCCGGAGAATACCCACTTTATATTATTCTTATCACCGTCCACTGGAAGGGGATAAAAGTCAGGACATTCCGCATCTTCCTCCAGAACTATTTCATGAATTGGTAGCCAATCCAGAAGATTTTTCGATGTATAAAGCATATACCTGTCTCCTGAGAGATATAAGACCATAACATAGATGTCATTTGTAGGATCATAGATCACCTTTGGATCACGGTTTCCCTCTTCAAGGAACGGTACGACAGGATTATCGGAATACTTAACAAATGTGGTCCCACCATCAATACTATAAGCCAGACACTGGACAAAAGACTGATGTCTTGAAAGCTCGGAGTCCGTATTACCGGCTGCTGTATAATATAGGAGAATCACGTCATTATCGTTTTTCTTAAGTCCTGTCACATTTCTATCATCTACGATAGCACTTCCGGAGAACATAGTACCCATTTCATCCGGATAGAGCACCGGGTCTTTTTCTTCCCAACGGATAAGATCCTTGCTTTCTGCATGCCCCCAGTGCATATTACCCCATTTACAGCCTACCGGATTATACTGGTAGAACATATGGTATACCCCCCTGTAATACACAAGTCCATTGGGGTCATTCAACCAGCCTCTCTGTGCACTATAGTGAAATTCCGGCCGATATAGCCCGGTATAGCTATCCTCAGGGGGATACTTCGTATCCGACTTCTTAATATCCAAAGCCATATTTGGCTCTGCTACAAGCTCAAGTTCTTTCCCTGCAAACCGATCCATATTCAGATAGAACTCCACCTCAGGATTGTCAAAATCCAATTCGATTTGAAGATCATATACAAGTCTGCCACCTTCATAAAACTTCAGGCATCGCTTACTCGCTTGATGGTTGACAGGTAAGATAATATATTTACGATCGCATTGCAGAATCATAGACTATAACCTCCAATATAATGTATTAGTGTTCTGATAATCTTATTAAGATAACTAGTCCAATAAGAGCTTACTATATAACCGTCTGCTCTATTGTCCCGAGGCATATCTTTGGAATTTTATTTTATTATATCATGAATATAGAGCGCTTGCAGTAAGCTCACTACGTTTTTTCTAATCATTAAGAATAAATAGGGTTTGTATGCAATGATGTGAGGATTATAATCATCAACAAACCTGTACTTAACTCACGCATAAGTGCTTAGGAGCCGGATAAATTTCAAATAGACCACCTTGAGCTGCTTCATGGGATAATGGTTTAAAAAGAATAGAAAGCACGCTCTGCGTACTTTCTATTCTTTTTTGGTTTCTCTATCTCTGTCTATTAATTTCTTCTATCAGATAGTTCCTCTTGATTATTACTTAATAAATTAAAATATTATCAAAATGCGCATGTACATTATACGCTCTAACACCAATAGAACCTGATGTGTGTGTCGCATCGGTAATGTTAATCTTTGGTGTGATCATGTCGTTAACATACACCTTTATGGATGTCCCTGAGCTTATAACCTTCATGTGATAGGATACATCAGGATCGATCGGCATTGTGACTCTACTTAGCTCAGTCCAATTATTACTTGCCTTACCGAGCTGTATGAAGTCACCGTTGGCACTTATGCCTACGTAATAACCACGAAAAGTGTCTGCTCCGATACCCGGACTGGTTACTCTGAACATCAGCCCGGCATTGGTATTGCCGGTACCTGAGCTGACCTTAACATCTGCTTCATAGGTGAAGTCGGTGAAGCTTGTTCCATTTGCAACAGATTTAACGCCATCTCCTACTTCTACACTATATTCATTGTTTTGAACTGCCCAGGTTCCGCCATATGTAGTCCAGCCATTTGCATT
>JAQZBA010000024.1:6270-25152 GCA_029239365.1 Herbinix sp.
AAGGAGTTGCCGGAGGATTGTTCGGTAGACCGTTATACTCCCTGATAAGCTGGAAGTAATTATCAGTTCTTACTACCGCAACATTAGAATTTAGCGTACTTGCTACATTCTTAATCATGGTAGGGGTAACATCCCAAGGTTCGCATTGAATTGCTACAAATCTAGGTGAAGTTCCGTTCCAATTCGCAATCGCATTATTTACTTCCATCTGTAGGGAAGCCTGGTCGTAACAATAGGTTGCGTTCAGTCTCTGTGAGGGCAGCTTATTATTGTAAATGTCAATTTGTCCGCCGGGACCGTTCATAGCTGTCAGTCCTAATAAAGACGGTGCATTGTTAGCAAAGCTCTCTCCGACATTCGTATTGATACCACCGGTGATGGTATTCCATATGGTAATTACTCTCAATCCTGCTCTATTGTTATAATCCTCCGTCATTCTTACGAACTTATCTAAGCCTGCTTGATTTGGCCAGTAATTGGGATAGGTGTAGCCTACTCCTGAGGGGCCGCTGATCAGACAGTCATTGGACGTTGCAGTATCATAATAATAATCCAGTAGGGAAGGAGCTACATCCAGTGCAGCGGGTGATACGGTCCAACCGATTGGTACGCTGCCACGGTCAGGATTGTCCCAGTGCTCCTTCATCTTATGCTCCATATACTGCACATTATCTCCATCACTCATGATAAAGGTCAAATAGATCTTATTCTGCAGAGCCGGTTTTGCAGGCACCGGTTTAACACTGACTGCCCTAGACATTCCGGCGAAGACAGATAGATTGGTTGACCAATCGCTTGCTACGGTAGAGACACTATATTCCGAGGCTAACATAACACCTGCCCCTTCTTCCGTCCACCAGCCCATATAAGCAGAATTTTCAGGCATGGTGGATAGAAAACTGCGTAACAAAGTATTTTCACTTGGAACATTAGGATCCAGCCATACAACTGCAGCACCGATAGCCAAAGCATAATCGCGAATGACACCTTTGTGGGCTTCCGGATTTAAGCCGACCAGAATCCGGTGAGTACAGGAAGACCAGTAGTTATTATATAGATATTGGTATATTTGAACCTTGTTATTGAATTGTCCTCGCAAGTCAGAGAGGATGGAAAGGTTATAAGGCGCTGAGGTAAGCATCGCTACCTGTGATGGCGCAGCTACAATTCCATTTGAAAGTCCTGCAATTGTTGTAGCCAGATTAATTGTGTCAGGATAGTTGTCATCATATACCACGATACCGCTTATTTCATTACGATATTTGGTTATCATCGAATTCTTGTCGGTTACCTGAGAATAGTTCAGATTCAGGTCCTCTAACCAAGTATACTTTCCTTCCCCGTTCACTGTATTGGTATCATAGGAATAGATGCGAGGCTGAGTCTTATTAACAAGTCCTTTGAGGGTTGTAAAGAGGATCGAATCCTCACTCATTCTCTTAGGACTGCACATCACCCAATCAACCTTAATATAAGCACCACCATACCAAAAAACCCTGAATTCCAAGGAATGTCCTGCAACCGTATTGTTATAAGTCAGAAAAAACTCCTGATATTTACCTGCGGTTGTGAATTGTTGCCTAGTAATATCCTGAGAAGCCAGCACGGTTGCTGTAGTGGCATCATAAACATCGATACGAACTTGTGCCAGGTTATCAGCAGTATTATTATCGATCTTAATCTTATAACCGGCAGTACCGACACCTACCGGAATACTTGAATCATATGGGCCGTAGATCATGTAAAGATTGGGCGCATCGATTCCGGTTTGGCACAGCCATCCATCTCCATCAATATGACCTGTTGCATGAGATACCTGACTACCTTCTCCTGCATAGAACTTAGCAGTCTCTGTACTGATCACATCCAGAGTTGATGCCGGCGAGAAAAGCGATGGCAACAACTGTTCCGAAGGCCAGGTCACCGCTGCAGAAGCAGGTGCTACATTGATAAAAAGTGAAACGAGTAAACTTAACACGAGAATCCAACTTACTTTTTTGATTGGTTTCATAAACCATCCTCCTTGAAAATAATTGAATTTCAACACGTAATTATGCAATACTCAGTTGTCATAGTTCATAAGTTATTGATTAGCTTATTGCTGTTAACCTTGTGCTATCCAACGATCTACCACTTGCTGTCGATATTCTGCGGATAAAGATTTGAAGAAGGCACTGTATCCTGTTACGCGAACGACGAGATCAGGATATCGATCAGGATCTTTATGGGCCTCCAGAATCTTTGACTTTGATACTACATTAATGTTCATGAGTGTACCACCCATATCATTAAAGGTTTTGATATACGCCTTGATTATCTCTCTACCACCCATCTCCTGTGCAAGTCGACTGTCAATATCAATCTGTAAGGGTGTAGAATTACCTGAGACACAGGTTACTCCCGCTACAGCATTTGCTTTGGCCGTAGGAGCGGTTCCTCCGCCAGGAAGAAATCCAGGATCAGGATCGGCACTGTGTGAAATCGGGTCTGAAGCATATCGGCCATTCGGTGTAGCAGGAAGGTTCTTACCATGCATAAACACCGAGCCATGTGAGAAGATACCGGGTAATACCTTATACCCTCTTTTCGTAGGCTCACCACCCAGGATGGCTGAATATAGGTCTGAGATCCGTTTTGCCCAGTAATCCGCTCTTGTATTCCCTGCACCATACTTTGGTGCGCTTTTTAACATAAGGCGTATCTCTTGTGCATCAGCGAAGTTATTTTGTAAAGCAGTATAAAGCTCATTCCAGGATAATCTCTTACTTTGAACCACAAATTGTTCAATCGCTGCGAAGGAATCCGCTGCAGTCGCAAGGGCTGTTGCATCACAGGCCATATTTACAATATCCACTCCGCCATGAGACATATCAACACCACGCTCAATTGGACCATGTGCGAAGAGATTGAGTACAATCTCCGGCTTATTAAGATGTTTGTATTCCAGATGCCAGTCCAAACCGTCTTTGATAATCTCGCAGCACCTTCTGATATGACTGCAATAGAGTTCCCACAGGTTCTCCATGGACTTGTCACCATCTGATGCCATCAAGTCATCAAGGGAAAGAAGTAGCGGCTTCGCCAGGCATATCCGGGTCACATCCTGAAGGCAATATTCGATGCCGGGCAGTGCAGTCCAGTTGCATCCGACTTTAGCACGCATTCTGGCCTGTGCTTGGGTGTATCCGCTGCGGATAAAGCCTTTGTTCAGACCACCTGAGCAGGAATAGCAGACACCGGTTCCATCCTCAAAGAGGTATTCTACGCACTTGTCCATCAATTCTTCATTCAACTGATCATGGACACGAAAGGCGATATTGGACGGAATATTAAGCCTGTGTATTCCTTCCAGGATAAGAAATGACATACGGCTTGCAATATCATGTCCATCCGCCGGATTTTCACCGCCGATTTGTGAATAATGGGTATCGTTAAACAGAAGACAGGCCGTATACCATACTACCTCGTCATCATCCGTAATCCTTCCTTCTGCAATATCAGCCTCATAATAAGGGCGAAGCAGTTCATCCAATTGTCCCAGAGAGCCGTTAGTAAAATACATCCGGTCAATACTCTGAAACCAGGTCAAAAACTGCATTGCCTCGCGTAGTGTCCTCGGTGGGTTCTCCACCAGCCATTCATTCATCTCTGCAATCTCCAGCATATTCTGACGAAGGAAGGAATTCGACTCTGCTGCCGCTTGTGTTCTGGCATATTCAATATGTCGTCTGATCCAGTTCTGTGTCGCGATTACAACCCGCTCTTCTCCGTCATAAAACTCTGTAGAAGTCGGTTTATTGAATTCTCTATAATATCTAATTTGCTTCAGAAGTCCACCCCAGCCAAGAGTAAGGCCGATGTTCAGATCCCCACCTACATGATTCATAGCATAAATACCCCGCATAAGGATATTATACCTTCCACATTCTTCCTCTACGTCATCCAATCGGTGCTCAGGACGCCATGGTCCACCCACATCAGCTGCTCCGGCCCATGCTCCTGCAAAGGCGCTCATAGGATGAATATATACCGGATGTGCATCCAGATAATTAGCAAAGGTTCTACTGACTGCATCCATTCCGGTACAGAGGCCACTCTTCTCCTCCATAACCTTTTTGTATTGAATAGATTCAGAAAAAGGTACCCAGCCATGGTCATCATTATCATAGGTGCCATTTCGGTTGATTTTCTCCTGATTGAATTCCAGCTTGGTCTTCTTAATCGAAGCGATTCTATCGTTAAATGATGGAGCAATCATTGTTTTAACCTCCTGTATTAGCCATTAATATAGCCACTTTCGTTGTTGTATACTTTTACGTATCTTGCTGCAATTCTCTCTAACTGCTGCATCCGTTCTTTATCCGGAGTATAAAATGTGTTGTTATACTCCATACCCAAAGCATCATACTTCACTTTTCCCAGACCATGATAAGGAATCAGCATATAATGAACCAGATGCTTCATATCACCCAGATAGGTTGCAATCGCTTCGATCTCCTGCTCGGTATCGTTAACTGACCCAACTACCGGTGTCCGGACGATGATGGGAATTCCCATACAGTCCAAGTCCATGAGATTGTTCAGTATCCGTCTTGGATCGCCATGAATTACGTTCTTATAGATATCTTCAGAGAATGCCTTTATGTCATACATGACCAGATCCAGATAGGGCACTAGAGCAGAAAGATATTCAAAATCATAGTTGCCCGCGGTTTGTAATGTGGTATGTATTCCTAATTCCTTGCAAAGTAATAGAATTTCTTTGGCGAACTCCCATTGCATTACCGGTTCTCCACCGGATAGAGTTATTCCGCCACCGGAACGCTTATAATAAGGTTCATCCATCCTAATCTGTTCCATAACTTCCTCTGACGTCATCTCTTGGCCTGTTACAACTAATGCACCTACGTAGCAAGAAGCAATACATTGTCCACAGTTATTACATAACGTCAGATCTACAATATGTCTTCCATCGCTAATACTATGAACACCTTCCTGACAGACTGAAAGGCATCTACCGCAGGCGATACAGCGTTCAGAGAAGAATTCCAACTGAGGCTTCACTGTAAAAGTCTCCGGATTATGACACCAGGCACAACGGTTGGAACAGCCCTTAAGGAACACCGTTGTGCGAATTCCGGGTCCATCATGTACAGAAAACCTCTGTATATCAGTAATAATACCCTTCATAACAGCTTAACCTGCCTCCTTTGAATTAGTTAGTGCCAAGTGTGTCTATTACACTTTGATTATGATAAGTCGTAGGCACTTTATCCCTTAATTCCGGTAGAAGCAATACCCTGGATGATATATTTTTGGAAAAATAGAAAAATTAATAACGGTGGAATAATGGACACGCAAGACAACCCGAACAGCTTGGGAAAGTCTCTATCTCCGCTCATTTCCTGCAAGGAGGTTGCCAACATACCGATGTAGGCCGGCAGTGTAGAGTCCTTAATTCTGTTGATATACATAAAAGGGGTAAACCAATCGTTCCAGGTTCCAAGTGCGGTGTTCGCTGCTATTACTGCAAGAATTGGTTTCTGCATGGGCAAAATAACTTTGGTTAGGGTAAGTCTGAAATTACAACCATCAATTTCAGCAGCCTCTTCAAAGTCTTTCGGTAAGGATTTCATGGATTGCATGAACAAGAATACCCATAGAAGAGCTCCCCACCCAAAGGGTAGATAAAGTACCAATGGATTATTGATCAGACCGTGTCCACCCATACCCATCCAATTATTGCCACCGAGAAAAGGAATCTTAGACATCATAACGAAAGAGGGAATCATGGTCAGAACACTGGGTACAACTTGTGAGCATATGATAAATACGAGGAAAAGCTTTTTCCCCTTGAATTCATATCGTGCCATTACATATCCAAGCAATACAGCTACAAGCACATTCCAGAAGGTATACCACGATGTACGATAAAAAGTATTGAGTAACGGTGGGATACCCGTTTTCGTAAAAGCATAAAGAAAATTTCTAAATACTAATTTTTTAGGGATCGGTAGCAAAGTTCCCAGATTACTAAAGTCAGTTTTCGTGTTGAGAGCTCCAAGAAAAGAGTATATGAAAGGATAGAGCATAAAAAGGACAAGGATCATCATTCCAATGACCCAAACAATTTTTAAAGTGGTACGCATTGCTTTACTCATTTTTATCTCCTTTCGATATGATTTTAAATGCCAGGAATGCGATAAGTACTGTAACAAGACCTAGTATTGTTGAGGCAGCGCCTGCCATTCCCATATTGAAGCTGACAACTCCATCCCTGTAGATACGATACATTAGAACATCTGTCTTCCCATAAGGATTACCATGTGAGATCAGCATGACAACATCAAACATCTGCATAACACCGATCAGTCCGGTAAGAAGGATATACGCCGAGATGAAACGAAGTCCGGGGATTGTAATGTATCTGACCTGCTGTAGTTTACTAGCCCCATCCACATTCGCTGCTTCATAAAGCGAAGCATCGATGGATTGTAGTCCTCCCAGCCAAATAATGGCAGCCGGACCGACAGAGCGCCATACAAAGAAAATCATGATCCAGAATACCATCCAGAATTGACTGTAATTCCAGATGATCGGTTCCATACCGATTGACTTGAAAAACATGTTGAGTCCACCGTTAAAGGGGTTCAATAAGGCTATAAATACACCTGATGTTATCGCTGCCGCTGCTATATTCGGTATGTATACCGAAGTACGAAAGAATCCCCGTAAGGGATGCTTGATATTTAACGCCAGGGCTAGCAGAAAGGAAAGTACTACATTGGCAATGAGGCACAGACCACCCATCCAAACTTGTCTTACCAGCAATATAATATAGTCCTTGGAGCCAAAAAATGTCTTAAAGTTATCGAGCCCAACCCATTTTGGTAAACCATTTAGTGCGTTAAATTCAGTAAATCCTAATAATAGTCCGATTACTAACGGTAATAGACTCCATATTGATATGTAGAAAAAGAACGGCAGAATAACCGCATATGCTCTGCGGCTTTGCCGCTGCTTCCTGGTTAAAATACGTTCCTGCCTGCCGACTACTTCCATTTCAGCACCCCCCAAATTAATATCATTTGATCATAACATGTCAAATAGATAAGTAAATTAACTCAAAATTAGAAAGATCAAATCATATTCTACGCAAAGATATGGTGGGTGGATACCCACCCACCATACAAAATCTGTTATTTCAATAAATTTTCAATTTCGGCTTGTGCCTCATTACAAATCGTGTCAATCGGATCATTTGTCATAGTTGTACGTGCAAGAACTTTAGTATTAATGATTTCCCAAACCTGAGCATCATTTTTATTAAAAGTTGTTAAGCCCTTAATCGTGCCGCTCTTTAAAGCATCAGCAGCTGCTTGTAAGGTTATATCCTCGGGATATTCAGCACTGCTGTCAATGTAAATATTTAAAGCAGAAGGAGTACCTTCCTTTAACCAGTTCTTCTGAATCTCTGTATCAAGAAGTACGCGAATGATATTAAAGCAATCTTCCTTATGTTCCGCTGTAATAGGAACGCCAACATATACCGCACCTACCATACAGTTACCGACTACACCGCCTTCAGGCAGAGGGAGAGCTGTTACACCCCAGTCATGTCCGTTATCGATCATAGCACCTTTCTGCCAGGAACCATTAACTGCAAATGCGATGGTACCCTTGTCTTTATCCTGGAATTCGCTCCAAAGTGGGCCTTCATCACTATTATTACCAAGACCTGCGGGGAAGTTAGCATTCATATCTCTGATATACTGCAGGGTCTCTTGAAGCTTAGGATCAGTTAAATTAATTGTAGATCCTCCACCAAAGTCCACGCCCATCTGACGGAAGAAAGGTGTTGCACGAAGGGATCCACCTGCATGGGGGAAGGAAGGAACACCACCACCGAAGATTTCACCATTACCGCTTGCAGTAACAGCATCTGACATCTGCTTCCACTCATCCCAAGTCTTAGGAGGATTCTCAGGGTCGAGACCTGCATTTTTTAAGAGGGTCTTGTTGTAGAACAATAAGAATACAGAGGACTTGTAAGCCACTGATACGGGTCTTCCTTCGGGATCATAGATAAGGAAGGAGGGGTTTACCATATCAACGATGTCCTGAGGTAATGGCTCAAGCATGCCTGAGGATGCGTATACAGGCATAAAGGTTTCTCCAGCAACAATGCTAGGAGCATTGCCTGAAAGGATTAAGGAGCGCTGTTTCTGATCTAAGGTCTCAGCCCATCCCCAATCAACATATTCCATCTCGTAGTTCGGATATTGCTCAGCTATTTTCGCAGTAACATCGAAGTAGAATTGAGCTCCCGGTCCAATCTTCGTGTTGTTGGCTGCCGCATTATCCTTCTCAAGCTGCATTTGTTCCTCTGTGAAACCTGTCTTCGGTGCGACCAGGTGAATTATCTCTGTGGACTTCTCAGCTTCTTTGGTTGGTTCTACTGCTGTTTCTGTTGTTGTTTCCTTAGTTGTTTCCGTTGTCTTATCGGTTTCCGCAACGTCATCTTTCTGCGCCCCACACGCAGTCATTGTTAAGACCATAATACATGCCAGTACCATTGCAATTAATTTTTTCATAACTATTCTTCTCCTATTCTTAATTTAATTTTCCCGTCAAGTGACAATAAATCCAACTTAATTCTTACTTCTCCTCTCGTTTTGCTTACCCCCTTTCACCTCGTTAACTCATAACCACAATCAACTCAGGTGACATCATGACGGTCTGATATCAACTTTAATATTGTATTTTTAAGGTGTGGATTTCGAAGGGCTTAAACACAAGCTTCACTTCGCTTCCGTGCAGCTGAAGAGGCATTATCTCTTGTTCCATAAGATCAGTCAGCATAACCTGCTTAGGTAGCTGACCGAGGCTGATTACCGTAGAAGCCGAAGCGCCATGACATTCGTATAAACGTATGATGATATGGCTACTGTCCTCTGCCTTTTTCACAGCCTCGACCACAACGTGGTCGCTATCTGTCCTGACAAAACTAATATCTGTAATGCTGGTAATATCGTAATTTTCTCTCTGAGTATGTATTCTTAGCGGCATATTAAGTTCATAAGCAGCCTTAACAACTCTTCCTGTGACAACATTCCCTTCATGGGGATAGAGACTATAAGTAAATTCATGGAGACCCTGTTCCGCATCCTCGTCGGGATATTTGGGGCTTCTTAGAAGATTTAGATCCAAAATGCTGTCACTTAAGTTATAACCGTATTTGCTATCATTTAATATCGCCACTCCGTAATCGGCCTCGGATAGATCCACCCATTTATGTGCACATATTTCATACCTAGCCATATCAAAACCGGTATTACCATGAGTAGGACGCTTCACTGAACCAAACTGAATGTCGCAATTAGCTTCCATTGCTTTCAGTTGTAGCGGGAACGAGGTACGTAACATCTTCCCACTCTCGTGCCACTCAATCTTTGTCACAAAATCAAGCCTGCGGCTACCTTCCATTAAGATGATCTTCTGCTCTATCTGGGATGTTCCAAATCGGTATATCTGCGCCATCTCAGCTTTCGGTCCATCCACAGACGCTATCGATGCTATCAAGTTACAAGGTAGTGACGGTCTTTGGTTATATTGGATGGAGAAATCCCACGCATCTCCTGTATCATGATAAATTGTTAATTTATTCCCGGGTTGTTCCGGATTCAGGATTTCACGTTTCATTTCCTTATCATACACAGACTGGATCGATCCATCACTGTTGAATTGCACTAATAGTATCTCATTCTCAAGGCTGTTTTCTGTTGCTCTCGGGCTTTGGTATCCTTCTGCAGGGTTAGGCAGGGTGTCTAGATTCAATGCGGATAATCCCATAGGTTCCGCTTCCACTTTGAGCCATCGTCCTTCGACACACACCCATTCCTTTCTTCTCCAGGACAAGGTATTCGCTATATAAGAAGCCGACTGCCCAAGCATTCGGTATGCTTCCTGTAGTAATTCCTTTGCTTCCTCTTCCATAATTGCATAACGGCTTAAGGATTCTTCATAAACCCTGTGAATGGAGGAACCGGGCAAAATATCATGGAACTGATATAGGAGTACCTCCTTCCATAATAATTCAAGCTTACCTGCAGGATAGGGATGAGCTTTCATAAGCTGTGCCAATACTGAGACAAATTCCACCTCACGAAGCAGGATTTCCAGTTTTCTGTTATAGCTCTTACTTCTTGCCTGTGAGGTATAGGTTCCCTGATGCTTCTCCAGATAAAGCTCTCCATGCCATTTTTTCAAATGATCTTGTTTGATTGATAATCTGTCAAAGAAATCTATGCTGTGTTCCTGCTTGACCGGAAGCAGTCCTGCAAGGTTATTTTCTCGTTTCAGTCGTTCCAGATGCTCTTCACCGGGACCCCCTCCACCATCACCAATGCCAAAGAGCATCAGACATTGTGCGGCAATTCCCTTGTCAAGATATTCAACCTCGGCTTTGTGAATAGAGGTTGGGGATGCAGCTGAATTATAAGTACCCTCCGGAGGCATGTGAGCCAAAACCTCACTACCATCGATTCCCGACCATAGAAATGTATGGTGTGGAAATTTATTAAATATGTTCCAGGACAATTTGGTGGTCATAAAGTAATCAACCCCTGATTTTTTCAATAATTGAGGTAATGCACCTGAGTAACCGAATACATCCGGGAGCCACAAAACTCGAATATCCTGATCGAATTCCTTCTTGAAATATCTTTTTCCATATAGGATCTGCCTAACCAAGGCTTCCCCTCCGGTAAGATTGGTATCGGCTTCCACCCACATGGCTCCTTGAACTTCCCATCGCCCTTCCTTCACTTTGCACTTTATTTTATCATACAAAGCGGGATAATCCTCCTGTACCCAGGAATATAATTGTGGTTGACTGGCACCAAACACATAATCCGGATACTGATCTAATAACATCAGGGCTGTTGAAAAAGTCCTTGCGGCTTTTCTTCTTGTCTCTCGTAGTGGCCACAGCCATGCAAGATCGATATGTGCATGCCCAATAGCGCTGATCGATAACGATTCGTCGCCGCCTTTTTTATTAAGTTCGGTGGATAGAATTTCTCTTGCATGTCTGGCTTCTTCTTCCGAATATTCATTCAGAACTAAGGAAGCATTATTCAGAGAATGTATAATACTATGTAATCTTGCACTGTTATCAGGTAAATTGCTTAATAAGTCGAATAATACTTCAAAGTCATAGTACAGATCTTTCATCACTTCACTACATAGAGCGATATGTGCTTCAATTATGCATCCACGGTCTTTATATTTACCAAAGAGATCATTGCATCCTGCATCCGCCCACAAATCGATGATTTCATCGCCTTGAGCAAAATCTGTTATCTCTACCACCCTTTTTCCCGGTTTACCAAGACTTAGGTCAAATTCCGAACTTACATTGGTCAAGCCTTGAACCGGACATCCTTCGGCATCAAATAAGCACGCCTCACCACTGATATCGATTAGTAAAACCACTTTTTTGCCTGTAGCATCTCTTGGAACCCTACCTTCAAAGTGAAACCAAGCGCAATCCCAGATATCACCCCAGCTATCACCCATTGCAAGGCTTTGCATTGTTCCGCTGCAGCGTTGCTCGAAAGGAACCGGTTCTTTTGTTTTCCAGGTTGTAATTGTTAAAGGTTGTATTTTTCTGTAAATCGCTCTCTCGATCAGCTTCAGCGTGTTAATCAGATCAGATTTTATCTCCTCGATAGGATATGGCATATTAGGTCTCCTTGTATGCTACTGCATTGCATTTTGTGATATATTATATCAGTTGATATATGTTATATATTAGTTGATATGTATATATTATTGCATATCAGTTAAAATGTCAATATATAATTATGAAATATTAACAAAAAATTATCTACCCGGTTCACAAAAAAACAGCCTCACAAATCGTGTGGCTGTTCAAAAGCGCCTCATTTTAGATATTTTACCTGTCTACTTGACAGTGTCAGTTCAAACGGTAGGGCTGTTTTTTGTATGGAACAATTAATATGAATTAAATTATCTCTTTCACACTATCACGTTCAACAATCTCAGTTTTAATCCGAATTGTTCTGGGAGGAGTATTGCTGTCAGCAATCTTATCCAATAATACCTCTACCGCCCGTATACCCAATTCCCCTACCGGTTGCTTAATTGTTGTCATTTTTAAAGGAATATAGCTTAATATTTCATTATCCGTAAACCCGATAATAGATAGATCCTGCGGAATAACTTTACCAAGCTCCCCAGCTGCATAATAAAGATATACTGCAATATAGTCGTCAGCGCAAAATACCGCTGTCAGACTTTCATTGTTAAGCAAATACTCCTTCAGTTCCTCGACTAAGACCATGTTATCGCTTGTCTGAACACTTTCAACACGGATGCGTTTGCTGGCTTCCATCATCCCTGCCATATATCCCTGATAACGTTCTTCACGGCTAGTTACGTTAGTGATGCTTTTAGAAATAAACCCTATTTTTGAATGTCCTTTTTGGATCAGGTAACTCACTGCATCTTTGGCACCTTGATAATGGTCATGACAGATGCTGTCAAATTCAATTTCCTTGAAGACTCTGTCAACTATAACAATCGGGTAATTACGCACTTTATAGTTCAATAGCTCGATACCGCAGGTATTGTTATCTCCGGGAAATAGAATAACACCCTTGATTTCAGGTACCTTTGATACTTCCGCCAGAATCTGCTCCTCTTTTTCACTTACTCCATCGGAATACTTAATGATAACGTGATAGTTATAATTCGCAGCAACCTTTAATATCTCACTTACAATATTCCCGCAATAAGAATCCAGCTTCGGGATAATAAGTGCTAAGTAGTTCGCTTTTACTGAGGAATAGTTGGATACACTATTCGCATCCACCATATTACGAATCTTGTTCAAGTCCACATCGGCCAGAAAACTGCCTCTCCTGGGAATCCGGTATAGGATATGCTCATCTGCTAAGGAGTTGAGCGCAAGCTTACTAGTCATCTTACTGACGCCGCATAATTCTGCTATCTCACCTTCTGAAGGCAGTAACTCATTCGATCCGATTTGTCGTTCAATAATCAATTTCAGAATCTCATTACGAACCTTATTATACAGTGTATCCGAGGCATTCCCCATTCCTGCTGTCTTTTCATCCGAGTATCTACTCTTTTCCTTCATCATCTCACCCACATCTAATGTATGTATTTGATATATGATATATCATTGATATAGATTATATCAGATGATTGGATAATATTAAATACTTAAAATAAATTTTTTTTAAAATTACCTATTTTCGCCAAAAGGTTGTACATTCCTTCTTATCTAATATATTAAATTCGATGATTTTCTCAAGTAGCGAATAATCTACCGGACTATCCCAGCGGATACGGATCAGCTCCTTAGTGTACTCATATCCAGCCTTAACAATCTCATCAGCAAAATGATTGATCCCTGCCCTCTCCGGAGCAACAGCAAAATGTTGTTTGGCAACACTAAAGGCAATAATGAAAGTATCGTGATCGATAAACATTGGCTGATTCCATGCAATCCTAGTCGCTAAATTGGGAAATTTATCAATTACCCAATTTAAAATTTCTTCTATTTTAGCCCTATTCTGTGGATTTTGAATACTTGCTAGATATTCTTCAAATGCTTCCATGTCGTTTCCTCCTACTTATTATTTTTGAAATGAAAATATTATAGTCATTGTACCCACCGTGTTCCAGGTAATACAATATTATCGCGAACTGATCAATTTTTCAAGCGTGAAGAGTTCTGAACTATGAATCTTAAATTTCAATTGCAAGATCCAATATATCTCCTTCTCTTGAGATCCCTGTTCCTAGCGATTTATGATATTAGCAATTCTTGACTCCTGTATTTTAAAAAACCTTCTTACCCATGTTGGTAGGAAGGTTTAGTTGAATCAAAATTGTAGTTGATCTAAAATAGTTTCTATCTTGCTTTTTGCTTTTTCAATTGCTTCCGCTTTTTCTATTTCTGTAGTACCAGTACCATCTACCAGAAGTTCATCAAATCTGCTTATACCGATAAATTTAATAATATCTTCAACATAATTTAGACCTTTGTCAAGCATTGGCTTCATAATCCAGGGAATATTAGCACCTGAGGATTGAACATAAAGAAAGGTACGTGGTCTATCATTTAAAAGTCCTTCCGGTTTA
Organism: Herbinix sp.; assembly: GCA_029239365.1. Taxonomy (GTDB): domain Bacteria; phylum Bacillota; class Clostridia; order Lachnospirales; family Lachnospiraceae; genus Mobilitalea. Next base: position 20,467 of record JAQZBA010000024.1, read on the forward strand.
TCATTATGGAAGGTTATTGTCTTTTCTGCTTGTATAATACAATCTATATAATCTTTTAGTACCGCAGGAAATGATAGACTCCACATCGGAGAAGCAACTATATATACCGACGAAGATACAAACTGGTCACATAGTTTTGACATTTGTTGTACATCATTCTGTTCTTGCGCTGTTAATTTTGAAAGAGCATCTGCAGTTACCAGAGTACTACGGCTACTAAAATAAGTATACTTAGGACGTGGAATATGCTCCTTGTATAAATCCAGTTCTTCCAAGCTAAAATCCTTATATTTTTCCATAATACTATTCACTAATGCACGACCTACTGTTTTACTCGAGGATATCTCCTCGGGTTTTGAATTTGCAACAATATAAAGCAATTTTTTCATCGTTTCATTTCCTCCTTCTGATATACCTATTATCTGTAATGGAATTCGGAAATATGCGATTATGCAGAATTATCTGATCAAAGCTCAACATATATCTTGTTAATAACGGTAACCCCGATTATTTTCATCCTTTTTATGATTGTAGCTATGGGCATGTTCCGCCGCATCTGCCTCTTCCTTCGTTGTATGAACCGTACCATATGGATGTTGAGGTGGAGCATAAATGGAGTATAATTTGATCGGTATATTACCTGTGTTAATTAGATTATGCCACTTACCGGCCGGTATGATGATCGCGGAATCATCAAATACTTTTTCTTGAAAGTCCAAGCAATCTTTTGTTTTGCCCATTTTAACAAGACCCTGACCTTCTTCAAGCCTAATGAATTGATCAAGATTTGGGTGAATCTCTAAACCTATTTCACCCCCAACAGGAATACTCATCAAGGTAAGCTGCAAATACTCACCTGTCCATAATGCCGTACGAAAATTATTGTTTCGTTTCGTAACTTTATTGATATTCACTACAAAAGGGTTAGGGCCATAATCATATGATCTATTTCTTCTATCATTTGAATTAAATAGTGGTTTATTATTAATATTAATCATTCCTTTATCAGTTCATTACATTATTGTATGATTCAGATTGTCGAATAGTTCTATTAGCCTATTATGCTATAAATAGTTTGATATCATCTTATTCTTTTTGGAACATGACATAATTATCATCATTATTGTTACAACACCTTCCGTCAAAACAAATGCCAACCAAACACCTGACATGTTCAATAGATTACTTAATAAAAGAACCATAGGAACAATAATAACGCATCCTCGTGCGATGGATATGATAAAAGCTTCCTTGGTACGCTCTGTAGCACTTAAATACATGGCCATATTAATGTTAATTCCAGCGAAGAAAAAACCCAAGAAGTAAATTCGTAGTCCGATATTGGCAATCCTTGTTATGTTCAAGTTCTGCTCACTATTAAACATGCCAATGATTTGATCCGCTTTGATAAATACAGTGAAATAGATTAGAGCTGCTATGCTAAGAGAAGTAATCAAAGCATATACTACTACCTTTTTTAACACTCTATGTTGTCCCAGACCATATCCTTGGCTGACCAGTGGTTGAATGCCTTGAGCAATTCCGGTAAATATCGAAATACCAACAAGTGCTATATTAGCAACAATACCATAGGATGCAACGCCTATATTACCCTGAAGTCCTAATATCACTAGATTAAAAGTTATTAGAACAACAGCAGAAGATACCTCAGATATAAAAGCAGCTAATCCCAAGCTTATTACATCACAGATAATTGACCATCTTACTCTGCATTTAATAAAACTGAAGTTATTCTTCCCTTTGATAAAATGGATCGATATTATGCCGATACTAATAATCGGTGCCAGTCCGGTTGCAAAAGCGGCGCCAAACATGCCCATTCCTAGAGGGAACATGAAGATATAATCCAAAATAATATTAGAAAAGCTACCTGTCAGCATTGCTATCATTGACAATTTAGGATTATTATCATTTCGAACAAAGGCAAGAAGAATGTTATTCATAATAAAAAATGGTGCAAAACATAGTATTGTAGCCATATATGTTCTAGTTAGTTGTAATGTAGTTATATCAGCACCGAATAGTAACGCTAATGATTTTGAACCAAACACTCCTATGATTACAAAGATAATTCCTGTTACAATTCCCAACTTAATACATGTAGTAAAAATTATATTGGCCTTCTTATCATCCTTTTGGGATTTTAATATACTGTATCTTGTTGCTCCACCAATCCCAATCATTAAACCACTACCATGTATTATACTATAAATTGATATAGAAAAATTAAGTGCTGCTACACCCGTTGCTCCTAACGCTTTTGATACAAAAAAAGTGTCTGCTAGAATGTAACAAGAAAGACCTAGCATTCCAAGGATATTCAGACTTACATACTTAACAAAACTCTTAAAAATACTTTCTTTCATTCTCTTTTACTCCTCAAAAAAAGGTGTCCTAAAACATCCCTTCTAAGACCTAACGGAATGTTTAGAACACCTTATAATACTTTACCCGGTGGCAAAGTAAAGGTTCAATTATAAAATCAATGATAATAATATAATAGTTTTACAGAGATGTCAATGCTGTAAAAAGCTATTTCAGCAACTCTCTCTTGTTAAAAGGAGCCATCATAAATCTCTGTGCGGACTTCCTATTGGTAAGCCAGACTAAATGTGCATCCTGCTTTGTATTACTCAGTATTCTGGGAATGAAGAACTTAGCAACTGTCTCAGGTCTATCACCAAGTGTATTGAACACCTTTCTGAACTTATTATCTTGCGTAACAGAGGAAACTTCTCCGGTAGGCGACTTGGTAATAAATTCGGTAAGCATCATACCAGGAGACAGCCTGCCCGCCTTCACAGGAGAATTCTTGAGTTCTTTCGCAAGTCCCTTCGTAAAATAAGTAAGAGCACGTTTTGATGTACCATATAGAATAGTTTGCTCTATCATCATATCATTAGAACCTAAACCTTCCATATTCCAGATCTGACCGTAACCCTGTTTAAGCATAGATGCAGCAGCTATCTTAGAACCATACATAACACCCTTTATATTTGTATCCACAACCGCATCAATATAATTATCCGGGGTATCCCATAAGAATTCCCGAGGACAATTCTGTCCGGCATTATTAATCCAGATGTCGATGCTCCCCCACTTTTCAATTGAACTAAGCCATAGGTTTCTAATATCAGTTATGTTTCGAACATTACAGGTAATATAAATAAACTTATCTTCAAACCCAATCAGTTTCTCTTTCGCATAAGCAAAGGATTCAGGTTTTGAACCTGAAATGGTCACATTACAACCTACCTTTAAGAATTCTTTTGCCATTTCTAGTCCTAAACCACGAGTACTTCCCGTTATTACTACGTTTTTCATTGTAATATCCCCTTTACAATAAGATTTATAACAATTATATTACTTTCTGCTATTAGAGATCAATACCCTTAACAAACTTAGCAATCCATTCAATATTTGACATATAGGATACGAAATGTCTCATATATTTTGGGTCATATTATGATGGGAATTAAGTTGTCTCATTTCTAAAAATATAAAGATTCCTGTCACCACAGAAGAAATTACGTCAGCTAAAGGTCCTGCTGATATGACACCTTCTAATCCGAAGAATTTAGGCAGAATAATTAAGGCGGGAATTAATATCAAGACCTGTCTAGTTAAACCCAGTAAAGCTGAATGCTTCGGTTTCCCAATCGCCTGGAAGTAGTTTGAAGATACGATCTGAAAACCGATGATTGGCAGGAACATCAAAAATCTCTTAATAGCATGGGTACCAAAGGCTATCAACTCCGTATCTTCCGTATTAAACAGATAGATCAATTGCTCCGGGAATACCCTTGTCACAATCCATCCTATCACTACAATTACAGTTGCAAAAATGACCGCCAATCGATAAGCTTCTTTTACCCTGTCATACTTCATTGCACCGTAATTATAACCGATAATCGGCTGGACCCCTTGATTAATGCCAAAAATCGGCATAATCATTAATGTAATGATACTATTTACAATGCCCATACCTGAGATTGCAACATCTCCTCCGTATTTACCCAAACTTTTATTCAAAATAAAATTAAGAACACTTGCTGCAATCTGCATAGCAAAGGGAGCCATACCTAGAGCTAGAATATTAAAAACATAATCAGGCTTTAATATCAGATATTTCTTCCTGATTTTTAACAAACTTTTCCCCTTCAGGAAATACAATAGCACCCACCCTGCGGATACAGCCTGGGCTATAATAGTTGCAAGTGCAGCCCCTTTCATTCCCCAATGGAACACAAAGATAAAAATAGGATCTAAAATAGTATTAATCAATGCTCCGATCAACATGGTATACATTGCTATTTTAGGATTTCCTTCCGACCTGATGAAATTGTTCATTCCCATACCTATGGACTGAAACACTCCTCCAATCAGAATAATCTGCATATAATCTCTCGCATAGGGTAATATCTGTTCGCTAGCCCCCATTAGCCTAAGGATGGGATCCAATACAACAAGTCCGATTATGGATAAGGCTACCGATGATATTATGAGTAAGACTAATGCATTTCCAAAGATGCCCTCTGCTTCTTCCTTTCTATTCTGACCTAATCGGATTGAAACCAATGAGTTCGCACCTACACCAATCAGCATGGCAAAAGCCATCATAATCAGCATAATCGGAAAAGCAATTGTGGTACCTCCAATTCCTAA
>JAQZBA010000370.1 GCA_029239365.1 Herbinix sp.
ATAAGAGGATTACTGCACTAATTTTCTTCATCGTTACTCCAAAAAATGTATTATTACTATTTTAATCCATGCTTATTGTTTTTAGACCAATCCTATGATAAATTGTCTTATTTAATTCTCTACCTTTACCTCACAGGAGAAAGTCTTCCCCTTTACTTTAGCAGAAACGGTAGCTTTTCCCTTATGCTTTCCTTTCACTCTACCAAACATACTAACCGTGACGACCTCCGTATTCGAACTTTTCCATCGTACAAAGGAGTTAGTGCCAAGAATGTTTAACTTCTTTGATCTACCTGTGCTAATCGTTATATGCTTTCTGTTAATATCAAGAACATGAACCCTGCACTTCAATATTCTATCGTCCACCTTGGCTAATATAAATGCATTCCCGGTCTGATAACCAAACACTCGACCATTAAAATTAACACCGGCTACCCGAAAGTCCGTGGAAGTAAAGGAGACTCTTTTATTCAATGCAACCACATACAGATGAAATTCCTCTCCTTTTTTGAGATAAATATCGTTACGGTTTAGATGTAGTGAGAATAGAGCTCGTCTGCGAACTATGTTATTCGTCCGAAAATAAAGGGAGGAGTTCTCATAAGCAAACTGTAAAATAATCAACAGTGAAATCCCAATCATAATTCCTTTTATGAATATACGAAATAGCGTTTCCTTTTTTGTTCTATCGCATTGCTTCATACCATCGCTCCTGCTTACCAAAGATAATTCGGTACGCATATCTTCCTATTTACTACATTCTATGTCAGGAGGCCGTAATATGAATACTAATAGAATAAAGAAGCAGTATAATCCGATTAGGACAATACTGCTTCCTTAGCAACGATACTATTGATCTTCTTACCTTTTACATCTCCAATACTCCATCCTTGGTGACTACAGCATATACATATTTCGGCTTAGCCGGCTTTGTAGTTCCGATCACATAAGCACTCAACAGACGCTTCTTAGCTTCCTGTAGTTTATTATTATCATTCGCATAAAGTGTCGCCAGAGTTTCTCCTTTGATCACAGCATCACCGAGCTTTTTATGAATCTTGATGCCGACACTCAGATCGATGACACTTTCCTTCGTCTCTCTGCCGCCACCCAATACCAAAGAGGTCATACCCACCTCATCCGTGTGGATGTAGGTTACAAAACCATCTTCTGGTGCTTCCAACTCGTAAGCGATGCTTGCCTTCTGGAATAAGGAAGTATCATAGACCGGTTTGTTATCACCACCCTGAGCACTGATGAATTCTGCCAACTTATTCAGTGCACTGCCGTCTTCAATGGTCTTATAAAGCATCATCCTAGCTTCCTCAACATTTTTAGCAATCTCAGCTCCAACCAGCATATAGGAAGCTAACGTAATGCTAACCTCGAACAGATCCTTCGGTCCATCCCCACGTAATGTATCAATCGCCTCAATTACCTCCAGAGTATTGCCAACCGCATTACCAAGGGGTTGGTTCATATCTGTGATTACTGCGAAGGTCTTACGTCCTGCAATGGTACCGATTTGAACCATCTCTTGCGCTAAGGCCAGAGATTCTTCAAAGGACTTCATAAATGCACCACTACCGGTCTTCACATCTAAGACAATAACATCGGAACCGGATGCAATCTTCTTACTCATAATACTGCTGGCAATCAATGAGATATTATCAATAGTTGCTGTAACATCACGAAGCGCATAGATCTTCTTATCTGCCGGTGCAAGGTTAGGTGTCTGTCCTACGATTGCCATCTTTACACTATTCACATTTTCCACAAATTTCTCTGAGGAGATTGAAGTAGAGAAGCCGGGAAAGCTCTCCAGCTTGTCTATCGTTCCTCCAGTATGTCCAAGTCCTCTGCCTGACATCTTGGCAACGGGAATTCCAAGAGAAGCCACCATTGGGCTTAATACCAAGGAGGTCTTATCTCCAACGCCACCGGTACTATGCTTATCCACTTTAACTCCATTGATTGCCGATAGATCGAGTATATCACCGCTCTTTGCCATAGCAACCGTAAGGGCTGCTGTCTCCTCATGATCCATTCCATTCAAACAAACTGCCATTAAGAAGGCAGACATCTGATAATCAGGTATCGACCCATTTGTAAACCCTTGAATGATAAATTCTATCTCAGTAGCAGTTAAGCTTTCTTTACTTTTTTTCTTGTTAATCAAATCATACATTTTCATAATTAATACCGTACCTTTCTTATCAATGATGGATATCTTAAGAATACTATTCGGTTGTTCCTATCAACCTATTCTCCCTCGTTTATTATATATTTTTATTTATAAAATTAATAATTCACGTTACGGGTTTTCAATTCTTCAAAACAAGTGACTTGGATTTTGATCGCATGCTCCAGTCGCATGTTCACTACGCTTATTATATATCATGAATAAAAGCATATTCATGATCGCCAGCTCCGATCGCATGCTTTCAAGCAAGCTTGAAGCATGTTCACTACGCTTATTATATCTCAAAATGGGAGAAAAGCCTATCCTTCTTTTCAATATTATTTCGTAAAAATTCGTAATCTGTTTCGTTTCTGTCAATAACTTATGCTTATATAGAATAATGTAATTCGCTTTTTATTTCATAGGATATCCTTTCATTAACATAAAAAGCATAAATAATCATCCATACCGTAAGGTCCCTTCACATATTGCAGCATGTTCTATTCGAATATTTTCAATAAAATATGGATTATTCAATCATTCGTTGATCGATATTTCTATTTAAACACTTCCAGTATCAACCCATCGTTCATCAAAATGAAAATTTATGCATCATTGTGTGTTATAGGATTGACGAACCTAGAAAAAAAGTATAAAATAAATCAACATAAAACGAGGGAGATTGATACAATGAGTTTTAAATTTATTAAGGAAGTTATCTCACCGGAAGAACTTGTCAGAGCCTATCCAATGCCCGCCCGCGATGTTCTATGCAAAAAGGAACGGGATAAACAAATAAAAGATATTATAACCGGAGCCTCAGGAAAGTTTCTTGTTATTATAGGTCCTTGTTCCGCAGACAATGAAGATGCCGTATGTGATTACATTTCTCGTCTTGCTAAGGTTCAGGATAAGGTAAAGGATAAAGTTCTTCTTATCCCTAGAATATACACGAATAAGCCCAGAACCACCGGTGAAGGCTATAAAGGTATGGTTCATCAGCCCGATCCCGAGAAAGAACCTGATCTTCAGGAAGGCTTGTTTGCAATGAGAAAGATGCATCTACGAGCAATCGCAGAAAGTGGCTTAACTGCAGCCGATGAGATGCTCTATCCGGAAAATTGGCCGTATGTTGAGGACATCCTCTCCTACGTTGCAGTTGGAGCACGCTCCGTGGAGGATCAACAGCACCGACTAACGATCAGTGGTATGGATGTACCTGCCGGTATGAAGAATCCTACCAGTGGTGATTTCTCTGTAATGCTCAACTCTGTAGTTGCTGCTCAGGCAAGTCACACCTTCCTATATCGCACCTGGGAGGTTAACACCTCCGGCAATCCCCTTGCACACACAATTCTTCGTGGTGCAGTGAATAAGCATGGACAATCCATTCCGAACTATCATTATGAGGACCTTAACCTGTTAGCCTCCATGTATAACGAACGTGATTTAGTGAATCCTGCAATTATTGTAGATGCCAACCATGCGAATTCCAATAAGCAGTTTAAGGAACAGATACGTATCGTGAAGGAAGTACTTCATAGTCGCAAACTATCCGCAGAAATCGCAACTATGGTCAAAGGTGTCATGATTGAGAGCTATATTGAAGGCGGCAGCCAGAAGGTAACCGATCATATCTATGGCAAGTCCATT
>JAQZBA010000371.1 GCA_029239365.1 Herbinix sp.
TTAAAGCCGGAAGACATAATCGGTTCCACAATCATTTTCGCTATATTAGCAGATAGCTCTAGCATATCCAGCCTCGACTGTCCAGCTTTCGGAGGGGCTCCAGCTGTTATCACAACGATATCTGCATCCGCGCAATCGCTATATTCCCCTTCTGATACTTTTACATTGCGATTTAAATACTCCACACAATGGCATAGATCCATTACTTCACCACGTGCTTTATTTTTATTAATATCTATAATCATTACTTCATCACAGATACCTTGGGTAATTAAGCTAAATGCCGTAGAAGAACCAACTAAACCGGCTCCTACGATAACAACTTTACTACGATTTATTGTCATATAAATAACCATCCTTTCTTCATAACCTGCAAAATTTGGGCCGAATTTCGCAGGCACAAACTTTGAGGTGTGAATTTGCTTCTTAATTCACACTAACATTGTCCTTTACCATCTATGGAACAAGAATTGTTAGTCTGCTCTGATTCTGTTCTTTGTAAGCTGATATAATCATCAATTTCAAAGGTTTTCGTTCCATCCTCCAATATAAAGAAAGGAATTCCAATTCTTCCTTCCAGAATGATCGGCTTAAATATTTCATCATGATCTCGATAAGATAAAAACTCTTTTAATACACGCGTACTTTCCGTAATATTACGATAATCTAATTCTATGTCATTAACATCCTTTAAGAGCTTTTTTGCCTCAACACAATCCGGGCAGATTTCAGCACCAAACATTATTATTTTCATATTTACCTCCATTCCGCCGCCAACGGCGGCACAAACAATATCGGAAAGAAGCCGCCTTGCGGGTTCTTTATTTTCCGAACCTTTTTCTGTAACCACACTTTCTACATAGCTCCTCGACTGCTTCTCTTTTGGAAAAGCCTTCGACTAGATTATTTGCTCTTTCACATTCAATTATTTCAGAAAATGGCATCGTCTTTATATTCCCCAGAGATAGAATTCCTTCACCATCCAAGCAGCAAGGCACTACTGTACCATCCACCAGGATAGCTACTTGATTGCGAAGTCCATAGCAAAAACCAATTCCGTCATCTTCCTCTTCCGATAAATCCGGCCATGTAAAACGCTGATCCTGATTTAGATAGATTCTGTCAGAAATCTTAATTCCCCTACCCGGTTCAACCTTTTCCTCAATTCTGTAGGGCAGATTGAATTCTTTTTCTATCGTTTCTAGTATTTCATTATTTCTCTTTTTCTGCAAATTGATCCTGTTATTCTCCTCGAGATTCCACAATCTTAAAGATACGAGAAGCTCTGACTTCTCCATTGCGGCTTTTGTAAAAGTGAGAATGTGATCAATATATTCCTGTTTATTCAGGGACATATCATTTCCATCAAAGCTGTGTAATGAAAAATTAATCTGCCTTAGGGATGGCTTTCCTAATAATTTATCCTTCACCGCAGGAAGCATTGTTCCATTGGTAGTTATATTAACTTGAAACCCCTTCTCATTGCTTATATCCAAAAAGCGATCTAATTCAGGATGAAGAAGCGGTTCCCCTTTCACATGAAAATAGATATAATCGCTATATCCTTTGATCTGATCTAATATATTACGAAAGGTATCAATACTCATGAACTCCGACTTTCGTCTCGTCGGTGGACAAAAATCACAAGCAAGATTGCATACATTACTTATCTCGATATAAATCTTCTTAAAACTTTTCACTCGTTGGTCTCCTTCACAAATCCTTGAAAGCAAACGTCTTTCGTTATACTAAAGTAATACCCTGATCTCTTCCTCAGTAAGTTCTCTGTACTGACCTTGATTTAAGGCTTCATCCAACTTCAATCCCCCGATGGAGACTCTTCTCAAATATACTACATAACATCCAACTGCCTTCAGCATTCGTTTCACCTGGTGCTTACGACCTTCTGTTATTGTAATATATCCGGATACCACCTGCTGATTCGGGTTATTGCTTATCTCATTCACCTTGACGAGATTCATTTTGCCACTCAGTTCTTCATAGTTTCCTTCCTCTTCCACCTCGATATAAGCCGCTTTAGCCAAGCCCTCCTCATCTCCAAGCGCAATTCCGGCTCTTAGACAATTCTTGTCCTCAGCATCCAAGGATCCAAAGGCCCAGAAGAAATAGGTCTTATCTACATGCTTGTCAGGATACATCAAGCTGTGGCTAAAGTCACCATCATTCGTCAAAAGAAGCAAACCTTCCGTATCTTTATCCAACCTTCCAACAGGAAAAATACTACTTGGAATATCCGGAGCAAAATAATCAAGTACCGTTTTACATACTGCATCTTTCTTAGCAGTTACGCAACCTGCTGGTTTATGAAACATATAATAGAACTTTCCTGCATGAACAATTTCTTTACCAAAGCATTGAATCACATCGGAAGCTTCCATAATCTCTTCGGCAGGATTTAAAATCACCTTATCTAATCTCATCGTTATAATAACTCCTTAATGCACTTGTTCCATCACACGCTTTTGTACTGATATTATTTTACCTCAGTTCAGCGTATCATCATTATAACATTATTTTAGGCAGGATGGCAATTCTACATAGATACAAAAAAGCAATCCTACCGCTAGCTCAGTTTTATACTAGCTAACCGGGATTGCTTTAATGATCTTCCTCCACTATAGTTAGCGATGGAGACTTATTATAAACCTCTTAATTAGTAATCATTGTCATATGTCGCCTACTATCAAAAAAATTCAAAAAAGCTTCCGTGATAATTTTCTGACCTTCGGAGTTAGGGTGTGTCCCGTCCTCGCACATTAAAGTATCAATACGTCCATGATTCAGAAAAGCACCTCGTATATCTACCAAAGGAACATTTTCCTCTTTCGCCAGTTGTTCTACCTGGCGCGAATATTTTTCCTGTTGACTATAAATTGCAGTAATTGACCCAAGCCATTTCATGATATTCACCTTGTTCAAATTTTGGCACCACCAGTCAAAGAAACGCTGTGGATCAAGGGGTGGCAGGGTTGTCAGTATTGGAACAATGCCATTAGCCTTAAGCTTTTGGATAATCGCTCGATACTCCAGGATAAAATCAGGCAAGGGCGTGTTGGGTTGGTAGTTCCCTTCCGGATTTGCAGCAATTTCATTCCAATTAAAGTCACAGTCATTTCCACCAAAATCCATAATAACTGCATCAAAGTTTAATCCACTTTCTAGTTTCCGCGACAAAATTTTATCCCCTTTTGTTACGGTACATCCAAAATGCGAATCATTTTGGATACTGAGTGAAAACCTCTCGCTAAGCATGGGTAGATCAATATCATTCTTTGTATAATAGCGTTTGCTGGTCGGATTAACCTGAATTCCTTTCAGGATAGAATCTCCAAACAATTGTATATTCGTTAAGCATCTCACAATAATCATCTCCAGTTCCATCATGTAGTATTGATTACTACATGATACGCCTTTTATCACTACTTGTCAACTTTAAGTACAACAATAAGTAGAAAACTCAAAATCCTTACCCAAATTATGCATATAGGGTAAGGATTTTTAATCATGACTATTGAATGTTCGCGAAACATGCTTTCTATCATTAGGTTTTTACTAGTTTTAGTATCGCATTTGCCAAGCAATCAACCTCTTCTCGCGTATTATACAATCCTAAGGACGCACGGACCGCACTGTCTAAACCGTATCTACTTAAAACCGGTTGAGCACAATGATGGCCTGCTCGAACTGCAATTCCTTGTCTATCGAGATATCGACCTATGCTTTCCGGAGAGATCCCATCGATAACGAAGGTTAAAACACTTGTTTTATTTGGTGAAGTACCAATCAGATGTAACTTGGGTATTTCCTTTAATCTTTCCATGGCATACCTTGTTAATTCTCTTTCATGCTCTTCAATCCCTGTCATGCCTATATTTTTCAAATAATCAATCGCTGCTCCCAATGCTATGGCATCCGCAATATTACCTGTTCCGGCTTCAAATTTATAGGGTAGATTTTGATAGGTTGTATGGCTAAAGCTAACATTATTTATCATTCCTCCACCTCTTTGCCAAGGTGGCATACGGTCAAGAATTGCTTTCTTACCATATAAAGCACCAATCCCCGTTGGACCATACATTTTATGTCCTGAGAAAACATAAAAATCCGCATCGAGTGCTTTCACATCAATCGGTAAATGTGGTATGGACTGCGCACCGTCAATTACAACACAGGCTCCATGGCTATGAGCCATCCTTATCATGGCTTCTACCGGATTAATTGTTCCGAGTACATTGGATACATGAGTGATTCCAACAATTTTAGTCCGTGGTGTAAGAAGCTTTTGGTATTCTTCCAGCAGTAATTCTCCTCGATCATTGATCGGTATCACTTTGATTACGGCTCCTTTTTCCTGCTGTAACTTCTGCCAAGGGACAATATTCGAATGATGCTCCATCATAGTGAGAACAATTTCATCACCCTCCTGTATATTCATCTGACCATAGCTTTCTGCAATCAGATTAATCGCTTCCGTTGTGCCACGGGTAAAGATGATTTCTTCTGACAGTGCGGCTCCTATATAATCCCGAACCTTCTCTCTTGCTTCCTCATAAGCTTGCGTGGCAACTTTTGCTAAGGTGTGAGCCCCACGATGTATGTTTGAGTTATATTCAGTATAGTATCGATTTAATGTATTAATCACCTCGAGAGGTTTTTGAGTGGTTGCACCATTATCTAGCCAGATAAGAGAATGTCCATTTACTCTTTTATGAAGAATCGGAAAATCCTTTCGAATCGTCGGAACATCAATGCTCTTATTCCAATAAGGGACCGTCTGTCCGTATTGCGATGCTTTTGATTCACCTGGTATCTTATTCTTTAAGAAGTAATAATCCGCCATGTCATTACATTCTGTACCAATACTATTCTCACAATTCTTACGTAAGATAGGACTGTCAGCAGTATACTGCCATAGAAAAGCAGGATTAAGATCCTCCTCATTATGTATAATCATAATAGTACCCTACCTCTACATTTTCTAGCATTCCTAAAGCATCATCGGCTAAAACGGCGGCACTAAAATACAATGACATGATATACGATGCAATTCCCTTATTATCAATTCCGGCATATTTTACGGATAGGCTTGGAATCATTCCCTCGTCAGGTATCCCCGGTTGATGTAAGCCGATTACGCCCTGCTCTCTTTCCCCAACTCTCATGAGAAGGATATTTGTCTTACCGGCAGGTGACATATTGCAGGTTCTCCCATCGATTAGAAGTTTGTCACAGGGTAGAATCGGTACTCCTCTCCAGGTAAGGAACGGCGATCCATATAGATTCACAGTTACAGGAGGAACTCCTCTGCGGGTGCATTCTCTTCCAAAAGCAGCAATCGCTCTGGGGTGTGCTAAGAAGAATGAAGGTTTTTTCCAAACTCTGGTAAGAAGTTCATCCATATCATCAGGCGTAGGAATCCCGTATCTGGATGCAACTCTCATACGAGGAGATACACAGTGCAGAAGTCCGAATTTCTCGTTATTAATCACTTCCAACTCCTGTCTTTCCTTCATCGCTTCAATCGTAAGTCTCATCTCCTGCTCCTTTTGGTCAAGAGGTGAATTAAATATATCCGTTACATGGCTGTTCATCCTTAAAATTGTTTTCACAGCACTTAATATATATTCCTTTGGCATATCCTCATAATCTGCAAAGGTCTCCGGTAATTCTCTCTCCCTTAAATTATCTAAAGTTACTCTGGGAAGCATCTCAGGATTCTCTAAAACTTCCATAGTGGAGTCATAATTCCTTCTCTTCACCTGATTCAATCGGTATACGCCAGCCTCAACCGATACCCACGGAAGAAAACTAAGGAGCCATCTCGGAGTAATTGCCTCCATCGTTGGTGCAGTAATTGTACTATTGGATAGATTCCTTGCAACATTTGGATCTAGACTATAGTAGCTCATGACATTATCTGTAAGATCCATCTCAACACCTCTTTAATATCACAGCATTCTATACATTATATTCTTCGAGGTAAGAATGTTACAGTTAATAAATCGGTGCGAATCGACATGATACCCTGTATGAAATGAATTTGAAATTATAACTCATAATGATACAGAGAAGAGTGTTATAATCTATTTACGTATTAAGATGCTTTACATAATATCTTCCCTTTGGCACGATGAACGGTGAATCAGAGACCGGATCATTAATTACCGTAC
>JAQZBA010000372.1 GCA_029239365.1 Herbinix sp.
CTCTCGCTTGGATGAAGTACGTAGTGGTACATAAGACCCCAGAATACGGGGTCTAAGTACCAACGACTTCATAACAGTTGCGCACTAAACCATGTTTGTATCACTCTGAGAAAAGAAAGTGTATGTGCAAATTGACGAAGTCAAGTTTGCAGAAGGGCTTTTGGCACCCTAATCATATAAAATAATTAATTGATCTAGATTAGTGTTTACCTTACAATCTATGCCTTGACAAAGGAGTGGGATAATTTTATAATATTACTAAAATTATCAAGAAGATAATTACTTATTATATAGATGAATGGCCAAGCCGGTTCATTTATATGTTACCTGAAACAAATATCATCAACAAGCTGAAATTGATAACTCTAATCACTTGTTGGGAATTAAGAAAGCCACGAAGGCAATGGTCTGTATGAAACAGATTTATTTGCTCCGTGGTTTTTCATTTATGGAGGTTTTATTATCATGAAAAAGAATCAAACGATTCACTTAGTTCTTACTGCATTATGTATTGCGCTGGGAGTAGTTCTTCCGGTAGCATTACATTCGATTCCAAACGCGGGCAAAGTTCTGCTACCGATGCATATACCGGTATTGCTGTGTGGTCTTATGTGTGGATGGCCATACGGTCTGGCCTGCGGTATCCTTACCCCTCTGCTTTCCAGCCTGCTTACTGGTATGCCGCCAATGGCTTTTCTACCCAGTATGCTGTTTGAGCTTGCCACTTATGGTTTGGTATCCGGTGTATTAATTCTGTTAATTCATACCGGGAAACGAATTGTGGATATCTATATTCAGCTTGTTGTTGCCATGTTGGCCGGCAGACTTATCTATGGTATTCTAAATGCGTTCATCTTTTCGGCCGGCAGCTATTCGATGGCAATCTTTATCTCGGGTGCATTCATAACAGCTTTACCAGGAATTATTATACAACTGATTTTACTTCCATCTATTATTCTGATCTTAGAGAAGGCGAAGGTTATTAACCGTTACGCATACTCGGAGAAGTAAAGAAATCCTTTCCTGCCGGTAGAATAAACAAATACGAATTAGGATTTGGTAAAAGTATCCCTTCCTCTATAACTGTTCTGTTTCACAGTTTATCTAAGAAGGGATATTTTTATTTAAATGGAAAAACTGTCCTATTTTTTCCATTTATACAGGGTACTAATAAAATTGGGACATTATTCTTTTGCTGGAGATGTATTGCATAAAGTTTAAATAATGGATACAATTATAAATATAATATTGAATTGATGCTGGAATAATATAGGTTCAAGGAGGAGTTATGAGAATAGCAGTGATTGATGGACAGGGCGGCGGATTGGGCAAGGCAATAATTGAACGATTAAGAAAAGAATTGCCGGATCAGATAGGAATCATTGCGTTAGGAACGAATGCAATGGCAACCTCACTGATGATTAAAGCAGGTGCGAATGAAGGAGCCTCTGGAGAAAATGCGATTTCCTATACTTGCAGTAAGGTGGATGTTATTATCGGGGCAATCGGCATTATAGTAGCCAATTCCATGCTCGGTGAATTTACCCCCAGAATGACACAGGCAATTGCGGATAGTCCTGCAAAAAAGTTTTTGATTCCATTAAACCGATGTAATATTGAGGTAATCGGTACGAATGGGGAGACTTTACCCCGTTTGATAGACAGTTTGATAGTCTCAATAAAATATCACTTAAAAGATAAGGATTCTTAATCTATACAGCAGAGTGCAGAGATGTCTGTCATCTGCTGTATTTTTTCGCAATATACAAAACTGTTACATTCTATTGATTACGTCATTCTATTGATTATAAGATCCGGATAGTTTATTTTGTTACCATTTGTTACCATATCTTGATTTTTTTGAATTTCCTATTGACTTAAAGTGAACTTTATATGCTAAAGTAAGTCGTATAAAATACCCGAATATTTACATGCGTTACCAGAAGGTCAAGCTTTAATATTCGGATAGTATCAACGAATATATGGATCGTATTTTTAAGCGGAGGGATGGATATGAGTAACAAGGAATTATTTGATATGCCGAAATTAGGCTTCGGACTTATGAGGTTGCCAATGAAGGGTGATGAGATTGATTTAGAGCAGGTATACCAAATGGTGGATGCCTGTCTGGATAAGGGGTTCCGTTATTTTGACACCGCGTATGTGTATCATGGAGGAAACTCGGAACGTGTAGTAAAGGAAGCATTAGTTAAGCGTCATCCGAGGGAAAGCTTTCAAATAGCTACAAAGCTTCCGGCTTGGGAGCTTAAGAAGCCGGAGGATGTACAGCGCATTTTTGAAGAGCAGCTGGAACGAACTGGCGTTGAGTATTTTGATTTCTATCTTCTGCACAGCATAGAAGAGGGACATCTCCCATCCTATGATAAATTCAATTGCTGGGAGTGGGCGCTACGGATGAAGGAGCAAGGCTTTATCCGTCACTTTGGTTTTTCCTTCCATGACAGCCCACAACTCTTAGATGAAATACTGACCAAACATCCGGAGGCTGAATTCGTCCAGCTTCAGATTAATTATGCCGACTGGGATAACAAGCTGGTGCAATCTGGGAAATGCTATGAGGTAGCTCGCAAACATCATAAACCGATTATTATTATGGAGCCGTTGAAGGGAGGGACGCTGGCGAATCTTCCTCCCGAACTGGAGGTAATGTATCGTAACCTAGAACCTAATCGCTCTATAGCATCCTGGGCACTCCGTTATTGTGCTTCCCTGGACGGTATTATGACGATTTTAAGCGGGATGTCTTCTCTGGAACAGATGGAAGATAATCTGAATACTATGGTGAATTTTGAACCCTTATCGAAGGAGGAACAGGATTGTATTATCAAGGTAAAGGAGCTATTGTTAAAAGCACCTACCATCCAATGTACCTCCTGCCGCTACTGTGTTGACGGCTGCCCGCAGAAAATCCGGATACCGGATATGTTCAGTGCCATGAATACACTGATAACTTATGGAGAGGATAACCGTCCTTACTTCTATTATGGTGGCATCACCAAGGACGGTAACAAAGCCTCAACCTGCATCCAGTGTGGCCAGTGCGAAACCGTTTGTCCTCAGCATTTATTAATTATTGAACTGCTGCGGGATATCTCCGAAGTATTCGACCGCCCGGAGAGGGTTGGATAATCAATTTAACCAAAATCATATAAAAATGGGATTCGTTATCATATCTTAACGAATCCCATTTTTTATAATTCATATTTTCTGTTAAAATGGTATCTTATTAAGAAGGAACCATAGAACCATAGCTCAGCCGATTGATCATCGGTAGTAGAACGGCTCATCCATGGGTACATTTTATCCTTGGTCTTATCAATATCTTGGAAGGCTAACTGTAACAAGTAAAAGAGTGTTTTTCATTTTATTCATGGAAAAAAATTCAAATAGAGGTTATAATGAAATAGTAATTGTTTTAAAATGAAGGGGGATATTATGGAGAAGATAAGCAGAAAGAACTGGGTACTGATATGGGTTTTAGGCTTGGCAGGACAGCTCTGCTGGAATGTAGAAAATGCATGGTTTAATAACTTTGTTTATGACAAGATTGCTCCAAATCCAACGATAATTTCCTGGATGGTTGGAGTAAGCGCTACAGTAACTACCTTTGCAACCTTTTTAATCGGTACCCTGGGGGACCGAAGGGGGAAGCGAAAGCCGTTTATTGCACTTGGTTACATATTATGGGGCATATTCACAATCCTGTTCGGAGTATCCGAATTCCTTCCAATCACTTCAATATTTGCAGCCGGATGCTTTGTTGTGGCGATGGATGCCATTATGAGCTTCTTTGGCTCGGTGGGATA
>JAQZBA010000025.1 GCA_029239365.1 Herbinix sp.
AGCACCCAGATATCAGGAGAGATATTTGTGCTGTCCATATTGCAGACCTGAATAGTATCAACCTCACAGATTTCTGAAATGCTTGGTATATACAGTAGCATTTCTTCCGAGGTCAGCTGTGGATGAAGTCCGCCATTGGTTGTCTTTGTAGAGGCAATGGTTCCGCCGGTTCCGATCATAAGAATTTTCTTCATAGGTTTGCCCTCTTCGCTGAATAGAATTAGTAATCGTTCCTTAATAATGTATTACTATCTTTATATGTATGATAATACAGTCGTAAGTGATATTCAACTAATTCTTAATGCCAATTCAGTTCATCCGGAAATCATATCTCTTTCGCCTTAACTTAAATAGATTAATGTGATATACTGGAAGAAGTGTTTGCTGATTAATTGGATTGACACGAATTCTGTATCAAGTATAATATTTAATAACGTGTGTTTTTTAACTAGAGGTGTTAGTGTGAATTAAAAAGCAAATTCACACTTATTACTTTGTGTCAGGGGCACAAAGTTTGCGGATTAGGAGAAAGGTATGGTTATTATGAAAACGTCAAAGCTTACCATAAAATTAGCTATTCTGTTCTATAGCTTAGTACAGATTGGTGCCATCTGCATCACCTCCATACTGTCGAGAATAACGGAATTATTTCCCCAATATAGTACGACCACGATACAGTTTCTGGCGACCTGCCCTTCGGTAGTTATTATTTTTATGGCACTACTGACAGGGAAATTGGTGGAGTATATTGCCAAAAAGTATCTTGCGTTGTTTTCAGCTTCGATGTTCATTGTATCAGCTTTAGGGGGATTTTTGTTTCATGGCTCCTTACCACTGCTTTTTGTATGGCAGATTATATTAGGCATAGGGATTGGTATCCTTGTTCCTATAGGAACCTCCCTGATTGCTGACTATTTTAGCAATGAAGAGCGAAGTGGTTTGATGGGACTTCAAAGTGCAATCATCAGTGTCGGAGGAGTATTGTTATCCCTGTTAGCCGGATTGCTTGCTACGATTAACTGGTATTATAATTATCTGGCGTTGCTCTTGATCATACCTGGTTTTCTATTGTTGCTATTTGGCTTACCCTTAGACCGACCGCAACATTCGGCTGAAGCAAGTGGAGGCCGGATTAGAGTCACACCGAAGGTGGTGCTGTTCTATGGATTGACAGCCTTCCTATTTATGTTGTTCTATAATGTAATCTCAACGAACCTGGCGATCCATCTAAAGGAGAATGGGATCTTGGGTTCTGTGAATTCGGGAATTGCGACTTCGGTATTTATGCTGAGCGGAGCGGTTGCCGGGGTCTTATTTAAATTCTTCAAGCGGTTACTTGGAGAGAAAGTTATTGCTTTGGGTTTCCTCAATTTGGCGGTAGGAGCAATCATCACAGGAATTGGAACTACCTTTGTCTTTGTCCTAATCGGAGTATTTATCGCAGGCTTCAGCTTGAGTATCGTTATGGCTCAGGTCGTAATCAGCATCGCTGAGAAGGAAAATCCGGCTGTAGTGACCATGAGTATCGCGATGAATATGGCAATTAATAATCTTGGTGCCTTCCTGTCACCAAGCTTTACGAAGCTTACGAAACTGATTATGCATAACGAGAGTGCTTCCGGCAGATATCTGTTGGTTGGTATCATTGCAATGGTAGTAATGATCATACTATTTATCATTTTGGAGAAGCCTAAGAAAAAGGAAATTGAATTATCTTAATAAAAGAGTTGTCCGGGAGATAGAAAGAGGAGCTGCGATATCGCAGCTCCTTTCATCTATTCATTTGAGGATAAAAGCGTATGTGATGCTTACAGAAGGTTTTTAATGCCCTTGAGTACCTTACCATTTGCCAATGCAACCAGTCCGTCCAGCCTCTTATTGTTGATACCACCGGCCATTTTCATAGAGCGAAGGGGCATCTCCAAAGCAGATTTTTCGACCATCAACCTCATTGTAGGATCATCGACTGTCTTCAGCATCTTATTCAAAGCACCTTTTACAACCTTAAGCATGACTTTCCCAATTAAGGTATCTTTAATGTCACCCAGGGTTGAATCCTTGGTATAAGGCTTGCCAAATGCATCGGGCTTAGGTGTGTAGCCAAGCAGCTGAATAAACTGCTGATCGCTGATACGTAGAGGTGCACTGGGCTTCTGATAATCGGACAGGGTCTTGTAGGTATCGGCTAATAAGGCTTCCTTGCCATCTCCGGTGAGCTTAACATCCGCACTGACACGGATATCTGCACTGGAAGCACCTGCAAGAAGCTGATAGGTTCCGCCTTCAACACACCAATCCTTTGCCTCGGTATTATAATATGCAAAGCTTCTCTTATCTAAAAGGATCTCAACCGTTCCGGTCTCGCCGGCTGCCAAGAAGATCTTGGCAAAGCCCTTTAATTCCTTCTCGGCACGGAAGATGGAAGAGGAGTTGCAGTGAACATAGAGCTGAACGATCTCGGCTCCTGATTCTTTGCCGGTATTTGTAATGTCTAGCTTAACACGGTAGAGGTAAGGATCAACCTCCTCAATTACAAGGTTGCTATATTCAAAGGTGGTATAGGATAAGCCGTAACCAAAGGGGAAGGTAACCGCCTTCTTCACGGTATCATAATAGCGGTAGCCTATATAGATGCTTTCACGGTACTGGACCGACTTACTATTTCCCGGGAAATAACTGTTACTGGAACTATCTGCAAGAGCAGCAGGGAAGGTCTCTGCGAGCTTACCACTGGGGTTGATCTTACCAAGAAGCAGATCTGCAGTTGCTGCTCCTCCGGCTTGCCCGGCCAGATACATCAGAAGAATTCCTTTCACTTTGTCCTTCCAGGGCATTACGATCGGAGCACCTAACTGAAGCACTACAATCGTATTCGGATTCACCTCTGCAACCGCTTCGATTAATTTATTGTGGCTCTCCGGCATAGAGAGGGTGGTTCGATCAAAGCCTTCACTCTCATATTCATCCGGAAGTCCGGCGAATACGATTGCGACATCACATTCCCTGGCTAACGCACGGGCAGCCTCAATCTTATGCTGCTCTACCTGTTTGGAACTCAGGCTATAACCCTCAGTGTAAGTAATATTAACTCCGGAAGCTTGTAAAGCGTCATAAGCATTATCCAAGTATGCAGGATTGATACGACTGCTGCCAGCACCTTGATACCTGGGATTCTTAGCCATCTCACCGATTACTGCTACCTTAGAGGTCGGACAGATCGGTAGGACCTGATCGTTGTTTTGAAGCAATACAGCTGATTTAGTTGCAACTTCACGAGCCAGAACATTATGTTCTTTATTTGTATTCGTGGGTGCAGGTTTTACCTCCTGGCCCTTTAATATGAACTCAATCATACGTTGTGCGCAGAGATCAATCTCCGTCACGGATAAGCTGCCATTCTTCACAGCGGCAAGAACTTCATTATCGCTATCGGCGTTGGATCCCGGCATCTCCAGATCCATACCGGCACGTACATCCTCCACTCGGTCATTAACTGCACCCCAGTCGCTGACTACGATACCGTCGAACCCCCATTCCTTCCGCAGGATATCTGTTAATATGTATTTGTTAGCACAAGCATAGGTGCCATTGATCTTATTATAGCTCGCCATGACTGTCCAAGGCTGAGCCTTCGTTACTGCAGCTTCAAAGCCTGCCAGATAGATCTCGCGCAGTGCTCGTTCATCTACCTGCGCATCCACAGTCATACGGGAAGCCTCTTGGTTGTTAACTGCATAGTGCTTGAGAGAAGTCCCAACATTCTTACTCTGGATACCTTGAATTAAAGCAGCTGCCATCTCACCTGCCAGATAAGGATCTTCACTAAAATATTCGAAGTTACGTCCACACAAGGGACTACGTTTTATATTTACTCCGGGTCCCAGGATGGTTGCTACCTCTTCCGAGACACATTTTTCTCCTAATGCTTGGCCCATTCGATTCAAAAGCTCCGGGTCAAAGCTGCAGGCGGTTGCGCTGGCGGTAGGAAAACTGGTCGTTGGGATACTGTCGTTTAAACCCAGATGATCGGAATCCCCTGCCTGTTTACGAAGTCCATGAGGACCATCCGTAATCATGATCGACTTAAGACCTAACCGGTCGATCCCCTTAAGATGCCAGAAATCCTTACCGCTTAGTAGACTCGCTTTTTCTTCCAGGGTCATCTGTTTCATGAGTTCACTAGCTTTTGCCTTATAATTCATAAAATACCCTCCATTTATCATATCGATTGAACAATACAAATACCTCGATTCTATAATATCAAATAACTTGGAAAAAACTATCATAATTTTAAGATAACTATTGTGATGTTACTGTGTTTTTCCTTGCGACAGTGAATCGGCTATGTTATTCTGTCTATAATGAGAAATATTCTTGATAGGAAGGAAAACAGGAGGGATCGTAGTGTTTGCTACGAAGATGTATCCTGGAAAGGTTGGTCATTATGAAGGTTAGGTTAGATACAAAGACTATGAAGAATATGAAATATAAAGAGACTCCTCAGGATATCATATTAGCCTATCGACAGGCAATGTTTGATCAAAGGGAGACACCGGATTCAACGATTCTGTATCGGATGGAGGAAAAACTTCAAAACTGTATCAGGCAGGGAGAGCCTGAGAGGCTAGAGGAGTGTCTTCAGGAATTTGATGATAATAACAGGATGATGGGTTGCATGTCAAAGGACCCGCTGCGGCAGGCGCAGTATACCTTTATTTCAGGTCTTACTCTTGCAACCCGTTCTGCTATTGAGGGTGGTATTCCTGAGATAGAAGCATATAATCTTAGTGACGTCTATGCACAAAAGGCAGATACGAGTAAGAAAATAGACGAGGTGCTGCAATTATTTGCAGTTGTCTACTATGATTTCGCCAAGCGGGTACAACGTACGAAGAAACAACGGAGAAGCTATTCCCATCCGGTATCCTTATGTATCTCCTATATCCTTGATCATCTGCATTATCAGATTACTTTATTGGAGCTGGCGAGGTTATGCAAGCTGTCACCACAGTATTTGTCCGCTCTTTTTCGAAAGGAGACCGGCAGAACAATCACGGATTATATTATGAACGAGAAGCTGGAGACAGCCAAGCAGATGATTACCTACTCCGAGCACACTCTTCAGGAGATTTCGAGCTACTTAGGCTTTTGCTCTCATTCGAGTTTTACGGCACATTTTCGAAAATATTATGGGAGCACGCCGAGAGAATATAGAAACAGCTCCAGAACGTATCATCTGGAGCTGCACTAAACTGCTAGAAGTCAAACTGCGAAGGAGGAAAGGGTGCTACTGACCACGGAGGCAAGGTTTCGGGTCGATGGCACAATTCCTCCAACAACATTTGCTACAAATATTCCCGTGCTCAATACGAGCATCGAAGGGATGAATCCGGTTCTTCTTACTATGGCAAAAATAATTAAGGAGGTTATGATCGCTTAAAGAATAGCACCAATTGGCACAACCGGATTTGATACCTTTGGGACATAAAACCAAATTATACCTAAACAATAGGCATATGGATGTAAATATATTGATGAAAATGATTATCAATATCGACTTGTATAGAATATCATAGAAGAAAACTGGTTGTCAAGCATGAAATTGAGAATTTACCAAGTTATTATAGGTCCGAACACCCAAATATTATATAGTTGAAAAATTTTTATCAACTCACGATTTCTTCACAGCTTTTGGTAATACTAACTCTGAAGGTTAGTTCCCTGCGTGCTGTTTATTGAGAAAGTGAGGGAGCCTAATGTACAAAACGCGATTATTTGGATTGGCTATTGCGATAGTGGTAGCAATCCTTGGATTTGGTCCAATTACTGCCTTTGCGGCCGAAGCGGATACACGGACAGTGGTGATGTCAGAGAAGGATAAAGATCATAAAGGTAACCGGGCACTCTTCGAGGAGAAGATGAACAACGCCATTAAGAAATGGAATACTTTGACGACTGAGCAAAAGAAGGATGTTTATGCCCTGCTCGAAGATGAGATGAAAGCACAGAATAAGTTATTGGATAAATTAGTGGATCTTGGTGTAATTGCAAAAGAAGATGCAATGATGCTTATGCTAGAACGCATGGATCGTTTCACCAAGATGAAAGAGAGCGGGGAGTTTCCGTTACTGAAGCCTATGGGCAAGAAGAGGGACAAATAATAGGTGTGAGTCGGTTAAGAAACGATTGATATAATGGCACACAGGTGCTAACTTTCATATCAATGATTTAAGACACTCAAATCATAGATGACGAGTGGATTGATATAATAATCTATATTGTATATAATTACAATAGTATAACCATGTCAAATAGTTTTTTGTTATATAATAGGAAGGTTATTACGATAAATGTCGAGGTTGGTTAGATGCTCAGACAATAGGGATATTATCTATAGGTAATGCACTAATTCAAAATAATTATAAAAACGGGGGTATTTATTTGATGCTCAGAGAAGATGCACAACAAATTATTGATGCGGCAATTAAGGCGGCACTTCCGGACACCGCAGTGAAGAAGGCGCTGTTAGGAGAGACGTTTTCTGATGGGCGATTGCTGCTAATATCAATAGGTAAGGCAGGTTGGTCCATGGCAAAGGCAGCCTGCGATATACTCGGAGATAGGATTGATGATGGAATTGTTATAACAAAATATGACCATTCAATGGGAACAATACCCCGTATTCGTTGTTATGAAGCCGGACATCCGGTCCCTGACGAGAATTCCTTCGCAGCGACTGAGCAGGCAATCAGCCTGGTGCATGGATTGACTGAACAAGATACGGTATTACTGCTTCTATCAGGAGGTGGTTCTGCACTTTTTGAAAAGCCTTTGATATCGAAGGAAGAGCTTGAAGATGTCACAAATCAGTTATTGGCTAGCGGCGCAGGTATCGTGGAGATGAATACGATTAGAAAGCGATTATCAGCAGTAAAGGGTGGCAAATTTGCAAAGCTATGTGAACCTGCCAGAGTATATTCCATCGTCCTATCGGATATCATCGGAGATCCGCTGGATATGATAGCTTCCGGACCAGCTTACCCGGATAGCTCAACCTGTAAGCAAGCGCTTGATATCATTCAGAAATATAATATTAGAATATCGAAGGATGTTGAGGAATTATTACATAGAGAGACGCCGGACGCCTTATCGAACGTATCCACTAAGGTTACTGGAAGCGTTACACAACTCTGTCAGGCAGCGGAGCTTGCCTGCAAGGAGCTTGGCTATGAACCGGTTACCCTGACCGCAAGCTTAAGCTGCGAAGCAAGAGAAGCCGGCAGCTTTCTTGGTTCTATCGCTAGGTATTACACAGACAGCAGTAAATCACTGGCCTTTATTGCAGGTGGAGAGACTGTGGTACATCTTAAGGGTAACGGTAAAGGCGGTAGAAATCAGGAATTAGCACTTTCCTCAGCAATCTGTATTGATGGTCTTCCTGATACTGCAATCTTCTCGGTTGGCTCGGATGGAACGGATGGACCGACGGATGCGGCAGGAGGATATGTGAACGGGGATACAAGAAAAGCGCTCCATCAAAAGGGAATCGATCTATCCAAGATGCTTGATAATAACGATGCTTATCATGCACTCATGGCCTGTGACGGATTAATAATTACAGGTCCAACAGGCACCAATGTCAATGATTTGTCCGTGCTATTGATAAAGCGATAAGATTAAATAATTCAACAAGGTCTTAATTACAATACAAGAGGCTTTCCCATAATTGCAGGATAGGGAGTTATGAGCGGTTTGCTCATCTCTTTCCTCAATTAGGAGAAGCCTCTTTGTTCATGATTTTAAAGGTCTGAAAAGCTGGTTTTATCGGGTTACATTATTCACCCATCTCATGGTTTTATATCTCCAGATAGTCAGAGGAATCTTGATAACCTCGTCACTCATAAGGATGATGTATACTACCGGTATTGGCAGATGGAAGACGAAGGCAGCAAGGGCACCAAGTAGAATGGAGCCGCACCACATCGTAGTACAGTCCAGGAATAAGCCGAAGTTGGTATCACCGCCGGCACGGAAGACTCCGACCACCATGGTGGTGTTGAAGGCTTGGCCGATGGCAAAGTAGGTCATAACGAACATCATGATTCCGAGATAACCCTGTGCCTCATCACTTAAAGACAAAGTCTGTCTGGCTATCTGGGAGGCAATCAGAATGACCCCGGCTCCGATGACTCCTAAGACTATGGTCAAGCGGATAAATCGTTTGGCATATACCTTAGCTAACTCCTCCTTGCCTTCACCGAGCACCTTACCAAGGATGATAGCAGTAGCATTGGCAACACCGAAGGCAACAACCATCGATAGCTGACGGGTAACCTGGGTGACAGAATTGGCGGCAACGACGGATTTACCGAGATGTCCGATAATAGCTGCATTCACACTGGTTCCGGTACCCCAGATTAATTCATTCAACATGACGGGGATAGAATATTTGAGGAAGTCACGGAACAACAGCTTATCATGGACGAATAGATCCCGGACATGGAAACGTACCATTTTATTCTTAAAGGTAGCATAAAGCCAGACAATGACAAGCTCCAGCATTCTAGCAATTAAGGTTGCCAGTGCCGCGCCGCGGATGCCCATGGGTTCTAAGCCAAACATACCAAAGATAAAGATTGCGTTTAGAATTACATTTGTAATTAAGGATGCGAGATAAACCACAGTTGCGATGATAACCCGCTCTACGCTTCGCATAATATTCAGATAAATCATGGTAACTGCCATAAAGATATAGGAAAAGGCGATAATTCTAAGATAATCGGCACCCTGTTCGATGACATCTGCTTCATTAGAGAAGATATGCATCACAGGGATAGGAAAAAGCAGCACAACGATAGTGAATAATATGGCAACCGCCAAGGCGAAACGCATCGTAATACCAAGTATCTTCTCGATCGTTCGGATATCCTTCTTACCCCAATACTGTGCAGTAAGCACTGCTGCTCCGGAGGTCAAGCCGAAGAGAATGAGGGTCATAATGAATTGTACCTGTCCCGCCAGGGAGGAGGCGGACAAGGCTGTTTCGCTGACTTTGCCCAGCATAACCACGTCAGCTGTCGATACACCGACATTAATCAGGTTCTGCAACGCCATAGGTAATACTAAGGAAAATACCAGTTTATGAAAGCCTCGTTTAGATTCTCGTTCTGCGTCATGATTCATTTTAAGTCCTCCAGTCTGTGATAAAAATCCACACACTCAGGAGGACTTATCCATTGTAAAGTAGCATTTCTAACTGGAAAAGTCAATATGAAATCCCCGCTGAAGAAACTCTCGTAATTGTTTTTAATTGACTAAGGGTAAGAAACGTTTTAGAATAAAGAGGCGTAATAGGACACTGTCGATCTTACAGAAAGAATAGGAATTAACCATGTATGAACAAAAGAACCTGTCTAAGGGCAACGTAGCAAGGCAACTCATTACCTTTGCGATACCATTTATTATATCGAATATTATTCAGACTCTGTACAGCGTTGCAGATATGGTGATTGTTGGACAATTCAACGGGACTGCCAGTATGTCCGGAGTTAATATCGGGGGACAAGTTACTATGATTGTCCTGAATGTAGCGGTCGGCCTCAGTACCGGAGGAACCATCATGATAGCCCAGTCCGTCGGCGCTGAGAAGACCAAAAAGCTTCAGAAGATTATAGGAACCTTATTATCTACACTGATTATTGCAGCAGTGATTTTGACTGTGCTGATGCTTATCTTTAAGGATCCGATCCTAACACTGATCCATACACCGGTGGAGTCCTATCAGGAAGCAAGTGTATATTTGATGGTTACTGCATTAGGTACGGTATTTATCTTTGGATATAACGCCTTAAGTGCCATCATGCGAGGGATGGGGGATAGTAGGACACCTCTTTATTTTGTGGCCATTGCTTGTGTGGTAAATATTGTCCTTGACCTTATTTTAGTGGGAGTATTCCACCAGGGTGCTTTTGGTGCAGCGGTCGCAACGATCATCTCCCAAGCGATTAGCATGATACTTTGCGTGATCTATCTGCGTAGAAGAAGATTTGTATTTGACTTTAAAATCAATTCCTTCCGAATTGCTATGCAACAGCTAAAAAGTATTCTTAAGCTTGGAATTCCGTTAACCGTACAGAATCTGATCAGTAATTTATCCTTCCTGTTCATGACTGCTTTAGTGAATAACATGGGTGTTACCGCTTCTGCGGCAGTAGGTGCGGTTGGTAAATATAATGGCTTTGCTATCCTGCCTGCCATCGCAATGAATGCAGCGGTATCGGCAATGGTAGCACAAAACATCGGTGCGCAGCGGGAAGATCGTGCAATCAAAACTATGCTGACAGGAATGGGTCTTGCTTATGCTATTTCTATTCCGATCTTTATCTTAACGAATCTGTTTCCGCAGGAGGTGCTTCGAATGTTTTCTGCTGATCCTGAATTGATTGCCGTTGGGATACCGTACCTTAAGGCGTTTGCGATTGATTACCTTCTGGTGCCGGTCGCTTTCTGCTTCATTGGTTTCAGTATCGGAACCGGTCACACTACCTTCTCCTTATTCTGCAACATCATGTCAGCGATGGTCATCCGTATTCCGATGGCTTATCTGCTGAGCGAGGTGGTGGGTCTAGGATTGCGTGGAGTCGGACTGGCTGTTCCTCTCGCTTCTGCTACTACTATCATTCTCTGCTTATGGTTTTTCTTCTCCGGACGATGGAAGAAGAGAACGGTCAGGATAGAAGAATAACCGGATCAGATCCGGTTATTGTACATTGCGTATTTTTTGGGGGATAGCCCCACTGTCTTCGTAAATGATTTTAAAAACGTACTATAGTCCATGAAACCACACAGCTCGTAGACTTCATTCACGCTGGCGCCTTCGGAAAGTAAGGCTTTAGCGATGCTGATTCTGCGGGCTGTTAAATATTTATTGACCGTCGTTCCCGTAGATTGCTTAAATATTCGGCAGATAAAGGATTTGCTGAGGTAGAAATTCTCGGCTAGCTGCTGGATCGTAATCGGTTCACTGAGATTTGTATTGATGTAATCCAGAATATCATTCACCTGCTGGTCATATTGATAAGTGAAATTCTCTGTTACTTCTACCTGTTGCTGTCGTGCATAGAATTCCTTATTAAAGAAGACCATAAGCTCAGTAAATGCAATCCGCTCCAATATATCCTCAGCATAACCGGATAAGCTGGTGATCTTGTGGATGTGATACATAAAACGTTGCTGTTGGCTTTTATCCAGGGAGATACGATGAGAAAAGCCCGCTTCGCGATGATGAAAACAATAATCCAGCTCCGTCTTCTCTGTAGAAAGAGAGCGCAGCAGATCAGGGTGGATGGAGATGACGATTCGCTCATGTTCACTCTGATCTATCTGAGTCAAATAATGACTTTCATACTGATTGATAAAGAACAGGTCGCCCGGTTCAATCTTATAAGCCTTATTATCAATCAGGAATTGTCTGCCTCCGGAGATGGAATAATAAATCTCATAACAATCATGAATATGGACATTCATCGTCTTCTCTTCGAAGAATAAATGTGCAATTGCAAAGTATTTATTTGAGATACAAGCTTCAATCGCTGATTTACAGGAGCTTACTTCTTTCATTGTTTTCGTTCCTTTCATGATTTGACGGCCATTTAAACTAATCCAACTTTTGGCTCTAAACTTTATCGTACTTGACTATTTTCTCTATTCTATCATCGTTGTTCAATAAATTCAATATTTTTGATAATAAACGACAAGAAAAAGAAAATATGATATGATACAATTGCAGTAGAACATCCAAGTAACCCTGGAACTAGAATAGATTCCGGAAGGAATTGTATCGGGAACATCTGGTGATGAAGGATAATAGAGCACAAAATTGTGGATAATCAATAGCAGTAAATAATGAGCATAATAAGTAACTTTTTAAGGGCCAGCAATGAATAAAATATTAAGTAACTTTTTAAGGGTTGGCAATGAATAAAATATGGAATGGAAGGGATGATGTTAATGGAATTAAGAACAGCAGTATCACCAAAGGATGTAAAGCACTATACCACGGAGCAATTAAGAGAAGAATTTCTGATACAGAATATGTTTGTGCCCGGAGAGATCAAGACGGTATATAGCCATATTGACCGAATCATTATAGGAGCGGCGGTTCCGGTAATACCTTTAACCTTGAATGCCGGTGACGAGATTAGGGCAAAATATTTTCTTGAGAGAAGAGAGATGGGAATCATCAACATTGGTGGCAGAGGGACGGTAACTGTCGATGAAACCTTGTATACCCTGGAATATAAAGACGGAATGTATATCGGTATGGGTTCTAAGAATATTGTTTTTGCTAGTGAGGACGAAAGTAATCCTGCATTATTCTATTTCAACAGTGCACCAGCGCATATGACTTATCCGACAGTCCATATTAAGCCGGAGAATTGTATTAATGTTGAACTTGGTTCTCTGGAATCTTCCAACCATAGAGTGATAACCAAATACATTCTGCCTGGACAAGTAGAGAGCTGTCAGCTCGTTATGGGTATGACGAAGCTGAAACCCGGCAGTGTTTGGAACACGATGCCCTGTCATACACACGACAGGCGAATGGAGGTTTATCTCTATTTTGATATGCCCGAGAATGCTCTGGTATTCCACTATATGGGAGAACCTACCGAGACAAGACACCTAGTAATGAGAAACCGTGAGATGGTAATCTCACCAAGCTGGTCCATCCATTCCGGATGTGGAACTCAAGCTTATACCTTCATCTGGGGTATGGTTGGAGAGAATCAGGATTTTGATGATATGGACCCTGTTGCAATCATGGATATTAAGTAAGGATAAGCCGAATGGCAGATTGGAGGTTTTGTGATGAATAATAGAATGGATCGCTTTTCACTGAACGGCAAAGTAGCATTGATAACCGGGGGCTCTTATGGAATTGGTTTTTCTATCGCATCTGCATACGCAGAAGCTGGTGCAACCGTCTGTTTTAATGACATTAACCAGGAGAGTGTGGATAAAGGTATCAAGGCATATGAGGAAATAGGGATCAAGGCATATGGCTATGTATGTGATGTTACCGATGAAGACGGTGTCTATGAGTTGGTAGCCAAGATTGAGAAAGAGGTTGGCGTAATTGACATTCTGGTTAACAATGCCGGAATTATCAAACGTATTCCGATGGTCGAGATGACAGCAGCAGACTTTAGAAAAGTAATTGATGTTGACCTTAACGCTCCCTTCATCGTATCTAAAGCAGTAATACCAAGCATGATTAAAAAAGGTCATGGCAAGATTATTAATATCTGTTCCATGATGAGTGAATTAGGACGTGAGACAGTATCCGCGTATGCAGCAGCTAAGGGCGGTCTTAAGATGCTGACGAAGAATATCTGCTCCGAATATGGTGGTTATAATATCCAGTGTAACGGTATTGGACCCGGCTATATTGAGACACCGCAGACAGCACCCCTTCGTGTACCAGGCAATCCTTTTAATGAATTCATTATCTCCAAGACTCCCGCGGGAAGATGGGGCAAGACAGAAGATCTGACCGGACCGTCAATCTTCCTGGCTTCGGATGCTTCTGATTTCGTGAACGGTCATATTCTCTATGTTGATGGTGGTATCTTAGCTTATATTGGCAAGCAACCAGGCAATGATTAAGACGGCTTGCGAAACGTAGAATAAAAATTCAAAAATTATAAAAGGCGACCCCCTCTATTCTAACCGGACAGAGGGGGTCGCTTATAGTTATGTAATTCTTTTAGCTCCAACAGGGTCTACAGCACAGAGATGGGATAATATAAGTCACATTCGGAGTAGTTCTTGTTACATCTGGAATAATGGATAAGCTCAAAATGAAAGTTCTCCTCCAGATGAAAGTCAACGGTAGGCATCCAAGTCTCAAACACGTATTTCCAGATGGATTCTAAGGTCCTGGAGGAAATATCCTCCGGACGATGAGGTCCCATATAAGTAAAGACACCGTATTTATGCGCTTTGATATGCTTCAGCTTCATGTCAGGGGGGATGATGCTACTATCATTTACCTCGATGGAAGGCTGGTAGAGCGTATAACCGGTATTGATCTTGGGAACAGTCGTAAAGCCGATATAACTATCCTTCTCCACGGGGTTACTTATTCTATGGCGGTGGTTATAGAAGAAATCATTACCATGACGGTTGGCAATCTGATTGCGAAGATTCTCTTCGATTCCTACTTGATATTCTATTCCTGCAATTGTGAAAGCCGGTAATACTGTAATGGAACGAAAGAAAATCAGACCTTCTCCGGCACAATTCATAAAGTCTGCGTTGAAACGGTCCAGAATCTTTACCGGGATAGGGGTACGTCTCCATTTTGCAGGAGTCGTATCATAGGCTTCCTTGAACACCCGGTTATAGGTGCGTTCACTTCCAAAGGAATATTTGGAGGAGATGAAATCAATACTGTAACGGTCATTCAACAGATCGCTGAGTGACAAGGCAATCCGTCGAAGCCTCACATACTCCATCAGTCCGGTGGAGGTTGCGCCCTTCCAGATACGAAGCAGGTGGAACTTGGAGATATTGACATTCTCTGATATCGTATCCAGATTAATCGGTTCCATGAGATTGTCTTCGATATATTCTGTTGTATTTTTGATAATTTCTAATAGGTAATTATCCATATTGATTTGATATGCCTGCCCTTTGCATTAGTTTGTGCCAAGTGTGCACGATGAACTTTGGCATCCATTATAGCGGTGTTGCTACATTATAGCATAGGCATTTTAACTGAACAAGAAAAACAAAGCACAAACCAAGCAATTTTTGTCTGGCTTATGCATGGAGGTCAGCAATTTTTGTCCTCAATTCTATTAGTTCTGTTGTATAATAGGAATCACGAAAAATAGAACGTATGTTTTGAAACAACAATGATATTAGGCTCGGGAGCAATGAGCCTGTCATAAGAGCAATCGGATGGGGGTAGGTTATGGAGAGAAGCGAACAAGATGCTATTAAACAGAGATATCTGGATGCTACTCAGAGCTTCATTGATAAAGTGAAGGAGGATCCGAATGTAATCGCTGTCATAGTTAGTGGCAGTCTTGCCTATGACCAGGTGTGGGAGAAGAGTGATATTGATATGACTCTGGTAGTCAGAGATCAGGTGCTGAAGAATGAATCTTATTGTATCGTCGAGGATGACATCACAATCAATGGATACCTTATCGTTCGTAGTGGTTTCAAGCGATATCTTGACAGCCTGAAGGGAGGTTCCTTTGGACACTCCTATTTGTCGAGAGGTAAGATGCTCTACTGTACCGATGATAGCCTGATCGATTACTTTGAAGAGTTTAAACATATGGGAAGTGATGACCAGGCATTGTCTGTATTCCTCATAGCCTGTGAGCTGGTACACCAATGTGATAAATGCCGTAAATGGCTGACGGTGAAGAAGGATCCCTTATACGCGCAGTACTATCTTCTTAAGGCGGCAGATAACATCGCGCGGATGGAGGTGTGTCTTACGGGAGAGTCTCCTTCCCGAGAGGCAGTTCTTAAGGCGTATGACTTGAATCCGGAGATGATCACACCTTATTACCAGGAGGCAATGTCACATCATTATAGTGAGGAAGAGATTGAGTCAGCGATTAGGAAGCTGGAAGGGTATCTGGAACAGCACCTTACTATCATACAGAGACCGGTAATCGAGTATATGGCTGACCAGGAGATGAAGACTGTTACCATGATTACAAAGTACTTTCATACGGATAGCCACTTTATCACCGGAATCTTCGATTTTCTTGCGGACAAGGGTGTTATATCGAAGGTCTCACAGACCATCCGCATTACACCGAAGAGTCGAAGAGCTGTCGAGGAGATGGCATATCAATATATTCAGTAATAGTAGGATAATCATCTTAGCGATGAGTGATATATCCTTGGTTGGGGATAGATTTACGAATTTGTGTATCAACATTGATTTTGAAGGAAATGGGGTGGATAACATGGCTGTTCGAACTAGTATTGAGATATCCGGTGCCAAACAAAACAATCTGAAGAACATATCCTTGGAGATTCCGAGAGATAAGCTAACTGTCATCACCGGCGTATCCGGCTCGGGTAAATCTTCTCTTGCCTTTGATGTGCTTTATGGAGAAGGGCAAAGGCGCTTCTTGGACTCAATATCGAATTTTGCCAAGAGCCGTATTAGTCAGTTGAAGAAGGCTAAGGTAGATTATATAAGGGGCTTGTCACCGGTCATTGCTATTGAGCAGAAGAAGGGAAATAACAATCCGCGATCTACGGTGGGTACCGTGACCGATATCAATGACTACTTAAGACTGTTATATGCCACGGCTGGAGTAGGGAGTTGCCCGGAATGCGGACATCCCTTAGAGCAATTGACAGCCGCACAGATTGCAGAGCATATCACAATCCTACCGGAAGGCACAGTGATTGAGCTACGGGCACCGGTATATAAGATCTACGGCGAGGATTACAACTTTACCTTCCAGAACATCAGAGATAAGGGCTATAAGAAACTGTTGGTGAATGGAGAACCCTATTCTCTGGCAGAGAAGAGAGAGCTTGACGAGACGAAGGACTATTACATTGAACTTATCATCGATCGTTTCACCTTGAAGAAGGATGCCTACATCCAGATTACGAAATCGATTGAAGCAGCGATGCTGGCACTGGATGAGGATATCATGATTAAGGTTGAGGTTATTGGTGAAGTGGCTTCCTCCTTCTATGAAGGCTATGCTTGTCCGAAGCATCATATGTTCTTATGTGATATGCAGCCTTTTCACTTCTCATTTAATACCGCCGCAAGTGCCTGCCATACCTGCCTGGGTGTTGGTATGTCCTATGTGGTAGAACCAAGATTTTTGATCGTAGCACCTGAGAAGAGTATTAGTAAAGGTGCACTTAAGAATACCGTATATAATGTGAATGGAAAGGACAGCTATCGTACCGTTATGATGTATAGCTTGTCCCAGCAATATGATTTCAGTCTGGACACTCCCTTTAGAGATCTGCCTAAGGAGATTCATGATATCATCTTCTATGGAACTAAGGGCGAACTGGTGAAGATGCAGCAGCCTCCTAGTTCAGGGAAGCGTAATTGGATCGTCGGTAGGGAATCTCCCTTCTGGGGTTATGTACACGAGCTGGAGCACTGGTATCGCCAGTATATCCGTAGAACCTCTACCACCGAAGCCTTTGAACCGACCTTCATTAAGGAATGCATGATTGAGAAGATTTGTCCGGAATGTAACGGAGCAAGACTGAAGAAGCAGAGACTGCAGGTTACCATCGGTGATAAGAACGTCGATGAGTTATGCAGGATGCAGCTTCCGCAGCTACAGGAGTTCCTGGAAGCTTTAAGCTTCCGAGCTGATAATAAGGATGTAGCAAGTTCGATAATCTATGAGATAAAAACCAGAATACAATTGCTTATTGATATCGGACTTCATTATATTAACCTCAGCCGTAGAAGTGACAGTATCTCCGGAGGAGAGATGCAGCGAATTAAGATGTCAACCCAGATTAGCAGCGAGCTTATGGGTATGCTATATGTCATGGATGAACCAAGTATCGGACTACACCCAAGAGACTCTGACCGTGTAATTGATACGATGAAGAAGCTTCGGGATATAGGTAATACAGTAATAGTGGTTGAACATGATATAGTAACAATCAAGAATGCTGATCATATCATAGAGATAGGTCCCGGTCCGGGTATTCACGGTGGGAATGTAGTTGCCAGCGGTACTCTGGAGGACATTATGAGGGAGAAGACCTCGGTAACAGGTCAATATCTCTCAGGAGTATTGCAGATACCGGTCCCTGCGAAGCGAAGAAACCTGGGTGATAATTTCTTATCTATACAGGGTGCTAGGGAGAATAACCTGAAGAATGTGGATATCGATATTCCTCTTGGAGTATTCTTGTGTGTAACAGGAGTATCCGGTTCCGGCAAGAGTTCCTTGATCAACGAGATTCTATATAAGCAGTTAAAGATAGATAAGACCTTCGCACGCATTGTGCCCGGAGTGCATGACTTCCTATTTGGCTCAGAGCAGATCAACAATGTAATCAATATCGATCAGACACCCATCGGAAGAAATAGCAAATCCAATCCGGCAACCTATATTGGTATCTTTGACAAGATCCGAGAGATCTTTGCAGCACAGCCGGAAGCAATGGATAAGGGCTACACAGCTCTGGATTTCAGCTTAACACATGCGAATGGAACCAGATGCGAGCATTGTGCCGGTGATGGTATCATTGTGACAAACCTTCAATTTATGGCCGACATTGAGACAATCTGCCCGATGTGTAAAGGTATGCGTTATAGCGAGGAAGGTCTGGAGATCAAACATCGCGGTAGAAGCATTGCTGAGATCTTGGAGATGACAGTAGAAGAAGCTGTGGATTTCTTTAAGGAGAATCATTATCTGAAGCATAAGCTAGGTATTATGAATGAACTTGGCCTTGGTTATCTTTGTCTCGGCCAGAGTTCTACCACACTCTCCGGTGGAGAGGCCCAAAGAGTTAAGCTTGCTTATGAGCTGGCGAAGATTAAAAAGGGAGCACATAATTTATATATTTTAGATGAGCCGACAACCGGTTTACACCTATCAGATATCGCTAAGCTTCTGGAATGTTTAAGAAAGCTGGTCGATCAGGGACATTCGGTTATTGTGATAGAGCACCATCTGGATGTAATTAAATCAGCAGACTATATTATTGATTTGGGTCCGGAGGGTGGAAGTAAGGGCGGTTATATTGTGGCGGAGGGAACTCCTGAGCAAGTAGCAAGGGTGCCGGAATCTTATACCGGTAGATACCTTAAG
>JAQZBA010000373.1 GCA_029239365.1 Herbinix sp.
TTACGAGCAGTATTGTAAGAATGCTGGATTATTATAAATCAAATCACAAGGAAATCACCTTTGACAGGGTATATCTGTGCGGAGCGGGTGTCCTGGTCCAGGGAATTGATGATTTCTTCTTTTCTGAAATTGGCATTCCTCACACAAAAATTGATAAGCTCAGTATGGTCAGCTCGAAGAAGTTTGCACAGGATTTTCGCCATAATCCGAGTGAATTTATCGCCTGTATCGGAGCAGCGATTAATCCGATTGATTTTATTCCACCGGAACTAATGGAGAAGAAGCAAAAAAGAAGCAATATCATCTCCAACGTTGTCATTGCAGCAGTTTGCCTGATTGGTTCGGCTGTAATCATTACGATAGCTTACAGTAATTATCATGAAACCACGAACAGGCTGAAGGAGATTAAAGCAGAATATGCTGCTTTGCCCAAGCTCAGTGGAGTTCATGACGAGTATGGACAGGCGGTTCTTAAATTAGATGATCTTTTGAAGCTGGAAGATATGACAGAGAGCAACAATGATATGATAAAAGAGGTCATCCAAGAGCTCGAGAACAAACTACCGGCGGGTACCATTATTCATTCGATGCAATTCAATGAAACAGATGTAATCATGAGTGTAACCGTAAACAATGGCAGCACCGGTCCAAACGCGCTCATAGCCAAGCTTCTGATTCAGTTAAAGACAATTGAGTATTTTCAGAAGGTGGATGTATCTGATATTGTGGCATCTCAGGAAGATTCAGTGTCCAAGGTAAGCTTTACCATAACCTGTACCTACTTTAATGATAATGAACCGACAGAGTAACATTGTAGATGGGAGTTTATATGAAAAAGAACAAATTAACCGGAAAACAGATAAATATTCTCATTAATTTATTATTTGTAGCACTATTTGCATTTTCTTATTTTTATATATATACCGGTTTCGAGAATAAAACAATTGCAGCACAAGAAGAGATCAAAACTAAGAAGCAAGAAATAAGAGATCAGGAACGGATGCTTTCAGAAGAAGTAACACTGCAGCAGAACCTGGAACAGGTAAATTCACAGCTTCAGGAAATTATAGATGAATATCCGGTCAATATAGCAAAGGAAGATAACTTCATGTTTATCGAACAGATGGAGAAGGCACTGGATATTGATATCTCTTCCCTTGATGTGAAGGACGGTTCACTGCTGTATCAAACCATTTTACCGATCCGAAATGAAGATGGTACAGAGATATTTCAGGCTACAACCGATGCAGACACAGTAAATGAGACAGAACCTTCCGTAACGGATATTACCGATGCCGCTCCCCTAGAGGACTTATCCATCGCAGATACAGCAGCAGAGGATGTCCAGAATGAAGTAGAAGAACCTACGATCCAGACGATGATAGGAATGCAGACGTTAGTCAGTATGAATTTTGTTTCTACCTATGAAGGATTTAAGAGATTAGTGGATTATATTAAAAATTATCCGGACAAAACCGTAATTGATAATGTGGTGGTTAGCTATGACAGTTCTACCGGAAACCTGGCTGGAAGTTTGGTACTTAAGCGCTTTGCTTTGACAGGAACCGGAAAAGCCTATCAACCACCTTATATTGAAGATATCAGTATTGGAACAAAGAATATTTTCGGAACGAACTAACATAGACTTAAGTCAGGAAAGCCGGAGGGAAACAGAGCGTGAAACATAAGCCTTTTGCTTCAAAGAATCTGAATAATCGTGGTTTTTCTTTAGTGGAGCTGATCATTAGTATCGCTATACTTGCAATTGTTATGATACCGCTTATGAGTAATTTCATCCGGTCCGTACAAATGAATCAAAAGGCGGAAGAAATGCAGGTGCAAAGTAATACAGCAGCGGATGTTCTGGAAGGCTTTAAAACCTTGAAAATGAATGAGATTCTAGAGCAATTTCAAGGTCCGGCAGGTGATTTTGATATCATTACGGACGAATCCGAAGATCAATGCGTAGGTGAAGTAATGCGATTAAGCTATAAAGAGGAAACAGGTACTTATATTCCCTATGACGCTTCTATTTTACAGGAACCCTATTATTTTGCTATCCATGATATCGAGGCTGGGGGCAGCACTTATGATACATTAATTACAATGGATCCAACAACATATGCAACATCTGGTATTTTAAATGACTATCCAATGCCGGAGGTTATTAATCTGGATGAAAAAGCGAACGGATTACTATTATCGATGGGACAATCGGATACGGACACGTTGGATCAGGAAGCTTTAATTACCTTCATATCCAGAGGGCAAGCCTATGCTCAAAGGTTGTATCTACAATCTATGGAATATCTGACTTATTTGGATGAACTGGACCAATGGAAGGATGAATGTGAGGAAGCTGAAATGGGGGGGCCTCCACCTTCTGAAGAACCGAGTACTCCACCATTTGATGCTTCGGTAGAAGCCTATGAAGAATATCTGGACAGTGCAGTGATTACCTCCTTAATGAATAAGACGATGAGCATTCGGCTAAATGCTGCTGCGGACACGATTACCTACCAGATTATCTATGAATGTGCCTGGACACCGTCTGATGTTGATAAAACTGTTCAGTTTTCGGTATCAGAAATAAAATATTTAAATCAAATAGAAAATATTTATTTGTTTTATACACCCTCTATATTCGGATACAGCGATGGAATTACCAACCCGGATATTGTGAAAATAACGAATGATAATAATTTGAATCCGGTGAAGCTCTTTATTATCAAACAAAAGAAGGAACCTCCCATAACTGCAGCACTAACCGTATCAAGAAATTCGGAGCTGGATCATGTGATGACCTATACAAATTTAACCGCGAGCGAAGTTCTGGTAGAGATTAGAGATGTGATTGCAGGAGTGGAAGAGCAGGACATCATTACTGATATCATAAAGAAAGAAAAGCAGGATCGTATCTATCAGATTACCGTTAATATATACGAAGCTGTGAATGGCGGTACACAAGATAAGTATAAGAATACCTTATACACCTTGGAATCAACAAAAGAGGAATAGGTAGCATTTAGAGTGGAATATAAGGTGGAGCATTCCTAATGATGAAAGATCAATTCTGTGATGGATATGAAAGATAGAAGCAGACAGGAGGTAAGCAAATGAGAATGCGATTAAGAAAACTAAATAATCAAGGCTCAACACTGCTTACTGTTATTATCTGTATAGCCTTTATCGGTATTCTTGGCTCTGTAATGCTCTCGGTCACGGTGACGAATTTGCAGATGAAAATGATCGAGAGTAAATCAAAGGAGAATTTTTATACCTGCGAAATGGCTATGGAGGAAATCCGAGTTGGTATTCAGGAACTGACTGCAAATGCAATACAAACCGTCTATAAGGACCAGGTATTTCCGAATTTCACGACCTATATGAAAATGACCGAAGCAGACAGAAATAAAGAAATTCAAAATATGGTAGCAAAGGTGCTCGTGCCGGTCTTAGGAAATACTGAGGGGATAAGTAATCCGGAGGATCTTTTTACCATGGAATTCGACCCAGATGTGGAGTTATATCGCACCTATCTCTCATATCCGGAAAATACAGTAGTCAGCGCTACCAGACTAAGTACGTTAAAAGCATCTTATACGCTGGAAGAAGAGAATATCCAATTCACTTCTTCCTCCATCTTAATAAAAGATATCAAGATTATTTATACAAAGGAGGATTATCAAACTTCGATTTCCTCCGACCTCAGAATTACAATGCCTGAATTTTCCTTTGATCAGGACGGGGAAGAAGAAACTTCTGATTTAGTGCAGCCCTTTAAAGATTACGTTCTAGTTGCAGACGGC
>JAQZBA010000374.1 GCA_029239365.1 Herbinix sp.
AATTCAACATAATAATTGGGATGCATAATAATAACCATACCTTTCTCATGACCTGCTAAGTTTGTGCCAAGCGTGAATTAATGCTTCTATTCTTACTAATGCTGCACAGACATTCCTATGTAATATGTATCCGGAAAACTTTCAACCAATCACCTAAACGCTAAGGTCTAGAATGCAATCTTACGATTGATCACCTCAAAGCACATTCTTCCGTTGTGATAAGGACATTTCCAGGGACCGACGATCTCCTTGGTATTGATTGGAGTTCCATCCTTCTTCAGCTCATTGAACCATTCGGAGCCTTCTCTAGGATCGATCATATAAGTCTTTGTGAAGTCCCAGATCTTGCCTACACTCTCTAAGTATTCTACCTTGGAGGGATCCTTCTGGTATCCGTTCAGAAATCCAAGGATTGCTTCCGCCTGTACCCACCATACCTTCTTGGTATCCACCTTGCCTTCTTCACATTCGTTATAGAGGGAGGCTTCATCCATCGCTACAGAATGGATGTGTTCGACCAGCTCTTTAGTGATCGGTGTTATCTTAGCAGTATAGTTGGGATCGTTTAAGACCTCAACACCGCGATCTACCAACCAGGAGGCTTCAATATCATGTCCATAGGAGTTGAGATCAATGAGAGAGTTCATATTATGGTCGAAGAACACCTCCAACCTTCTCTCTACCGGATTATAAACCTGATCAGCAAAGATATCGAGCATCCATCTCAGCTTATCTGCGACCATGCCATCCTTATCCACACGATATAGCTCTGTATAAGCCTCTAATACATGAAGCAGCGTATTCATGGTTCGACTTGCCATAACTCCATTTTCAGACAATTTCTCATTAGAGGCCGGAATAAATCCGCGGTCAAAGGCCTCCAGATATCCGATCTCATCCCTGCAGAAGGTTTCCAGCTTCTCTACCAGAGAATAAGCCAGGACGAGGGCTTCCTTGTCACCGGAAGCACCATAATAGGAGGCAAGTCCATATACCGCAAAGGCTTGATTGTAGGTATGCTTGGTATCATCCGAGGGTTTGCCCTCGTAAGTAACTGACCAGAATACACCGCCGTGTTCCTTGTCACTAAATGCCTCTTTCAAAAACTTATAAGCATGTGTTGCATACACAAGACACGTCTCATCCCCCAGTGTCATATAGGCATTGGAGAAGAACCAAAGAATTCTGCTATTCAGGATACAGCCTTTATCCGCTCTCTTGTACAAGTTTAGGTCGAAATCCATCTCCCCATAGAAGCCACCAAACTCGTCATCCTTCATGCTCATCCAAAATGGAATTATGCTCTCTGTCAAGTGTTCTTTTATCTCATCTACCCTCATCGTAAATACCCTTCCTGAAACAAAAAATCAAATGCTTTTTCTTCCCACTATATATGTGATACGATTAATTCCATCTCTCCCTTAAGATAATAACTGCCATAACCATAGGGAAGGATGAAATGGTCTCCTTTGTGCAATTGAACATTGTCAATCTCACCGGAGCCCGAGGTGACACTGACATTAAGGAACTTATATTCCTGTGTAAATTCCTGTTCCCCATGGATGCGGATACGATCCACACTATAGAAGCTACATTTGATTAATTCCTCGATATCACTGTCTGTACTGCTTGTCGTCTTGCCTCTGACTTCCTGATCAATATGCGGACAATTGATGACATCAATGCTTTTATCAATATGCAATTCTCTTGGTTTACCGTTATCGAGACGGTCATAGTCGTAAAGTCTGTAAGTAATGTCACTATTTTGCTGGGTCTCCAATATCATGGTTCCCTTCTTAATGGCATGAACGGTACCCGGTTCAATCTGAAAGAAGTCACCCTTCTTAATGGGGCACACCCGAATCAATTCCTTCCAACGATTTTCCCTGATCATCTGCGTCAGCTGTTCTTTATCCTTAGCATTGTGTCCAATTACAATCTCGCCATCCTCATCACAATCAAGAATATACCAGCATTCTGTCTTACCAAGGGCACCCTGTTCCTGTTCTCTGGCATAGGTATCATCGGGATGAACTTGAATACTTAAGTCCGTCTTTGCATCGATGATCTTAATTAGAAGAGGAAAAACCTCACCCTGCGCATTGCCAAACAGCTCCCTATGATTATTCCATAACCAGCTTAGCGTCTTTCCGCCGTATTCGCCATCTCTGATCTCACAATCACCATTCTTATGGGCACTGATCGCCCAGCACTCTCCCGTATTGTCTCCGGGAATCGAATAATTATATTCGGTTGCCAGCTTATTGCCTCCCCAAATCATGGTTTTAAAAACTGGTTTCAAAAATAATATGTTCTTCATCGTATTGTTCTCTTTCTTTCCAAGTTATCATTAACTCAACAAGCCTAATCAGTAAATTGCTTTTCGTTAAGTTATCGTTAACTTAATTTTTATTTTAAATTATGAGTTCTCATTTGTCAACCCTTTTTCTTCTTCCCCGTAGAATCCACTGTTGCCTTTACTGTTGCATTTCCCGCTGCTTTCGCCGAATCCCGATAAATTATTCTCCCGCTTACAACCTTTCTTCCATAATCCTTCGTTGGGTGCTTAATTCTCTTAATGATAGAGTTCACTGCAGCCTCTGACATCGCTTCCACATTGACCTCAACCGTAGTAATCGCCGGATCACTAAGTGTTGCATAGAGGTAATTATCATAGCCTACCACTGAGATATCCTCCGGTATACGATACCCCGCTTTCTTTAATTGTATAATAAAGCGATAAGCCACCTCATCACAATTGCATACAAAGGCGGATGGCATAACTTCCGGCAGTCGAATCTTGGTAAACTTTCCATGATCATCACGGTCACTGAGAATCCATTCCTCATTGATCTCAATTCTGTTCTGTTTTAAGGACTTGTAATACCCGATGTATCGATCCATAATACTAGAGGTAGCATTGATATTACCTAGGAATCCGATATCCTTGTGCCCGAGGTTAATTAAGTAGTTAGTTATCTCGTAAGCACCAT
This sequence comes from Herbinix sp., assembly GCA_029239365.1. Taxonomy (GTDB): domain Bacteria; phylum Bacillota; class Clostridia; order Lachnospirales; family Lachnospiraceae; genus Mobilitalea. Next base: position 2,994 of record JAQZBA010000374.1, read on the forward strand.
AAAAGCTATCGCTGATTATGGTATCAACCTTAAAATTATCATCAGAAAAATCCAGAAAGATAAAGGGTACACAAACCGCTGCGATTTTCTCAAGATAAGATCGGTGCATCTGTCCCAGAATAATAATTCCATCCACTTTGTTGTTCTGTAGGATATGGGGTAATCTACCTTCACTCTCATCCTCCTCAGTTACCACCTCGAGTATACCGAAAAATTCAAACACCAGAAGGTCCTTCACGATCGTCTGGTACATTTTTGCATAGAAGGCGCTTTCATTCATGAACTGCTCCGCAATTAAGATTCCGATATTATAATTCATGCCCTCCTTCATGCTTTTACCTAAAAAGTTATAGCGGTAACCCATCTCCTCTGCTTTTTGTTTTACCGTCTCTCTAACAGCGTCGCTGACACCCTCTCGATCAGACAATGCCTTCGATACAGTAACGGTGCTGACACCAAGCTGCTCAGCTACATCCTTCATTGTTATATTCTTTCCCATCGTAAGTATCCTTCCAACGAAAATATTCCCTTACATCATTTTCATTATAGCAAATTATATCGCTATTTCAAAGCATTACTATGAGTAAGAGGGTTAGCCTTATAATATTTACTTAATAAACAGAAATGCATAACTTATTTCAATGAAGAATAAATCCTGGGTAAGGGACTTTTCTCTATCCTATTTAAAACCCACATATAATGTCAATACATAGCACATTGTTCTTCTGGTCAGAACTTGGATACGAGCGGGATATTGTCTTGCATAGACCTCCTGTTGCCGTACTGATATACTCATGCGAAGTATTCCATTC
>JAQZBA010000375.1 GCA_029239365.1 Herbinix sp.
ATATAGGATGGCATATAATGTTAAGCTCAATCTTTTTTAAGTTGATTTGATAAGGAGAGCATGTCATGTTGTATCAGAAGATAACAGATAAGATTATTAACAATCTAATAGTCAATGCAAAGCTTGATCTGGACTATCGGGATATTTATGCCTATTCCTTAGAAAAATATATCTCCAATCTTGTTACTGTTATCATATTTAGTATCGTAGCGATTGTCTTTCACGTCATGGGGGAGACAATCGTTTTTGTTTTCTTCTATGGTCCATTGCGTAAATATGCTGGAGGTATTCATGTTAATTCGAGAAGCTTATGTATGCTCCTATCTTTATTCATTATGCTGTCTGTGATATGGTTATCCGATCTTTTGGCTTTGTCTCCAAAGTGGGGACTAGCTTCCTGCTTCCTGCTTGGATTAGCCATTCTTTTGATATTTATACTAGCACCAGTGGACTCGCCGAATAGAAGATTGTCTCCCCAAACCAAACAACGATATAAAAATAGATCCAGAGGGATCGTAATAGTAGAAAGTGCAATCTTACTTGTGGGAATCCTATGCTTGGATGCACTTAGAAATTATATTATCCTTGGTATCTTAGCAATATTGTTGGAGGGTTTATTTTTGATACAATTTAGAGAAGACAACTTCACAAAGCGAAATTAATTTCACTTCGGAAGAACTCCTTGTTCTTTATGGTTTTAAGAAAGACATGGATATTATTATGAAAGGAGGATAAATGATGAAGAACATGAAAGAAAAAGAAAAATTATCAACGCTCATATGCAAGAAGTTATTATCAACGTCGTTGGTCAAGTTAAGTAATGATACGGATGATGAATGTATCCTTATTTTGTATGAGCCAAAGCAGCCTGAAAATCTTAAAAATGTTGACTTGAAGTTGTTACGAAAGAATATCGGATAACTTGTTGAAACGAATATTCTAAAGGAAGAAAATGACTTATGCGAGAAATTTGCATAAGTCATTTTAAATTTGTTCGTAAGCAAAGTGAATTTCTGCCGGTTGAGTGAGCTTTTGTGGGGATATCCAATCTATGGAAATGCAGAATAATCAAGAAAAAGTGCAGAAAAGTAAGACCAATGCTAGTACTGGAACGTGTTACTGCAGAATAATGAAAGAATAACACCAATTAGCGATGATTCCTTGAAGCTTATCCGGGTTTCTATTAAAATAATGTAGGAAAAGTAAAAGATACATAGGAGATGAATAGTGCTTAATATAAGAGTGAAAAGCATGTTAGCGCATCCTCAAAATCAGAGCAGCATAACAATGGATATTGAAAGCTGTACCATAGCCGGGTTATATGGAGATAAGAAGCGTGACTTGATTGCTTTATTATCCGGATTAGAGAACTTTGATGGAGATGTGGTATTAGATACTATAAGCCTTAAGGGCAGCTATGAGGAATATCTGGATCAAATTGCTTTTATCACTAAGGATTCTGCAGTGAATACGGAGTTATCGGTGAACGAGTTCCTGGATTTTATTGGGTCCATGAGCAATGCAATAGATGATAACTATGAAGATAGGAAGAAGAAGTTATTAACAGAGTTTGGTTTACTTCGGTATATTAATACCGGAATTAATTATTTGAAGGAAATTGATCGTAAGAAGGTTAAGCTGATCAGCTTCTTTCTTAAGGAACGATCCTTAATTCTGCTTGATGCATTTTTAGAAAATTTCCAAAAGAATGATTTGAACAAAATGCTGCTTTTTCTTGGCAATTATGTCAAGAGAGAAAAGATTGTATTAATAGGATCCGATGATTATAAGCTGTTACAGAGCTTCAGTGATAAGATTTATGTCGTGAATTAGTTCATAAGGGGCAACTCTTGACTTATATTGGGTTGTATGGGGAATATACAACATTAACAGTATGCATAGATTTGTATTGGGCAAGCAATACATGTCTATGCCATATTGTTTTTATGTGGTAAAATGTTACATGAGATAATTTGAGGGGATGAGGTAAAATATGAACCAGACAATCAAAGAGCTAATAGAAAGAAAATCAGTACGAGTATTTGAAGACCGCAAAATATCAGAGGAAATAAAAAAGATAATTATCCAGACTGCATTTGAAGCACCGACTGCTGGAGGAATGATGCTTTATAGTATTATCGATGTTACTGATGACCAATTGAAGCAGCAATTAGCGATAACCTGTGATGATCAACCATTTATCTTAAATGCACCATTAATTCTTATCTTTTTGGCAGACTATCAGAGATGGTATGATTCTTTTGTCCAGGAGGGATGTCAGCCAAGAAAGCCGGGGGAAGGAGACCTGTTACTTGCTTGTGCAGACGCGATTATTGCTGCTCAGAATACGGTAGTAGCAGCACAGTCCCTTGGAATTGGCTCCTGTTATATCGGTGATATCTTGGAGAATTGCGAGACAGTGCGTGAACTGCTACAACTCCCGGAATATGCGGTACCTGCTGCAATGGTGGTATACGGATATCCGGTTGAAAGTCAGATTAACCGAAAGAAACCGGTCCGTTTTAGTGAACAATATCTTGTATATGAGAATCAATACCATAGATTATCAAAAGAAGAGCAGGAGCAGATGCATCGATCCCGTAACCAGAAGGCTGGTATACAGGATAAGAATGTCGCCGAGAGTATTACTGCACTCTGTAACCGAAAGTATATGTCCGATTTCTCAATCGAGATGAACCGTTCCGCTACGGAATATCTTAAGAATTTTCGCGAAGGATGATTAGAATCAAGAGGTACTAATAATTAAATCAATTTAACATGAATAAAGACACATTACCGGTAAGGAATGTTATTATTACGCAGACGTATAACAATAACACAGAAAACCGGTAATGTGTCTTTTGTTGGTGTATTGATCGATCAGATACCTATGATACGCTGATCAGTTCTTGTTTTGCTAATTGAATACAACCCATGATACCCTGATTATCCATCAAAGACGCCGGAACAATGTATGTATCAAGATCATTCATCTGAGGGGTCTGTATATAACCGTTTAATAGTCTTTTAACCTCTTTGCGGATGAGAGGGAAGAGCTGCTGTTGATGCATTACGCCACCACCTAGGACAATTTTGTGCGGGGACAGGGTAAGAATAAAGTTAACAAGTCCTTCGGCAATATAATAAGCTTCAAGCTCCCAAACCTTAGCATTATCTTTTAATTCAAATGCTTTTTTGTTCCAACGCTTCTCAATGGAAGGACCGGATGCTAAGCCTTCCATACAATTCGGATGATAGGGACAGATACCTTCAAAGGTATCCTCAGGATGTCTACTGATAAGAACATGACCAGCCTCGGGATGTAGCATACCATGTAATAGGGAGCCGTTCATATAAACGCCAACACCGATACCGGTTCCGATGGTAATGTAGATACCGGAGGACAATCCCTTCATAATTCCCCAGGTAGCCTCACCAAGTGCAGAAGCATTTACATCCGTGTCAAAGCCGACAGGAATCTGTAAAGCCTCTTTCAACTTTCCTACGATATTGTAATTAACCCAGGCCAACTTCGGTGTCGAAGTGATATAACCATAGGTTTTTGAGGATCTATCTAGATCAACCGGTCCAAAGGAGCCGATACCCAGTGCATCAAGCTTCTTATCAATAAAATAATCTATAATTTTACTCATCGTTATCTCGGGTGTTTCTGTCGGAATAGCAAGCTGTTCCAATATTTCCCCATGTTCATTGCCGATAGCCATTACCATCTTAGTGCCGCCGGCTTCCAGTGCGCCAAATAACATTCTTCATACCTCCAAAGTCATACCTTAGGTTTTGCAGGTACAAACTATGTGGTGTGAATTAATTCTTTTATTAATTCACATTATTCTTCCTTATTGTAAACGAAAACAGAGAAAAATAATAGTATATAATGAAAAATTGTGTAAATCAATTATTCCACCGAAAAAAATTCGCAAATCTAATATAGGACGCTGGAGGCTTAGCAGTTATGAACTATTCCTGTTATCGTTCAATAAAGCGAGTTAATTCTAGATTAAACCGATCCATTTCCTCGATGAATAAGGCATGACCGCTGCATTCAAAAGGAATCAGGATAGAATTTCGTATCATTTTCTTTTGTATCTCACCAAGGGTGAATGGAACAACATGGTCGTGCACTCCTTGCATGATCAAGGTCGGAACGAAGATTTTCTCAAGATCTGAAAATAATTCTTCTTCAATCCAGGTGTTTTCAACTGCAGCGGTTGCCCATCCTGCAGCCTGTAAGCCTAGTTGGAAGAACCAATCCATCATGGCCGGACTAATGTTCCGAAAGAAGAAATTTGCGCCGAAATCCTGTAGCATCTTGGGGCGATCTGTGTAGGTTGCCCGTATCATTGCTAAGATGGATTCCTTTTCTACGCCATAAGGGAAATTAGGACGTTTTATCAGACTTGGTGCTGCAGCCGCACATATTACTAGTTTACACACGCCGTAAGCACGATGTCTCGCCATATAGCGTACGGCGATGGAGCCTCCGGTCGAATGACCCAGCAAAGTAATATCGTGAAGATTCAATGCCTCAATAATACAGCGTACATCATCGGATGCCCTGTCATAGCCATACCCGGTCAAGGGCCGATCTGATTTACCAAAGCCTCGCTGGTCCATACCGATACAGCGATAGCCTTGCTTCGCCAGTTGGTCGAATTGATATTCAAAAAGTTCATGACTCCCGGGCCAGCCATGCAGAAATAGTATAGTTTTCTCACCTTCCGGGTTCAAATCCTCTACGTATATATTTACATTAGGTTCTACGGTAATATAATATCCCATTTGTAAACCTCCGTTTTTCATTTCAATCTATCTTATTCATGAGGATAACGTATGGATACCTGTTAAGTCTAGTGCTATCCCAAATTACATAGGTCTGCTTGACCAATATAATATAGTTAATACCCTGGAAAAACGGAACCTTTGCTACGAATGAGGTATAACAGTATTGATGGTATCGTCATAATTAAAAGCATGGAAATAGGAGTAAGGAATAAACTGTATTAGCAATCAGTATTGGTGGTAGTAATGTGGGTAAAAAGTATAAAATTAATTCGGCTCTATGGGTTTTGGTACTTGGTCCGGTTGTAATTCTGACAGTTTCCCTGTTATCGGACGTCATAATGAGGTTCTGTGTTGATAGGTTGGTAGATAAGATATATTACTGCGAGAGGTTGGAGGGACAGGTAATGACCGGCAGTAATAGCATAGCGGAGATTGATACAGTATCGGTACAAAGGGATGGAATTTACGCTGAATATCCAAGAATAGTATCAGGAGCTGCAAGGGAGGACATAGATCAGTGGAATATGATTATCAAGCAGGATTTTGATAAGCTGATGCAGATATATTCCTTTCAACCGTTTCCGGGACCCACCCCGAGTTCTACAGACGTAGTACCAACGATGCTTCAGGTCTTATATGATGTGAAAGGTAACACGGGAGAGTGGTTCAGTATATTCTATCAGGCTGACTATAATAGCATCTATTCCGCTCATCCAAGTAATCTTGTATACACTACGAATATCAATAAAAGAGAAAACAAGAGAATCCATCTTGCCGATATTGTTAAACTAAACGATGCATTTGTGAAGGATTTTCGCTCCTGGACGTTGATTGCTCCAGCTGAAGTTCCTCAAGAAGTCCGGGAAGCGATTGATGATTATATCGGACATATTACAGAGGAAGAATTACTCCTAGGCTTTCAAGCGGCAGATCACATCGGATCGGATAATCCCTGGGGCATCTATAGCTACCTGACCGAGGATAAGCTAGGAATAAGCTTGGAAGTACCTCATTATGCCGGAGATCATGTGGAGTTTGAACAACCACTGGCACGTCTTGGCATGTTTTTGAAGCCGGAATTTGAGGTTGAAACAATAAAATAGGGGTTTTACAGCTTGCTGTAAAACCCCTTTAATACGAAATCAATGATAATTTGGGTGTTATATAAATGAAAACGAAATCGAGCGTTTAACTATTAGCGGTCGATTATTTTCTTTAATTCATCCATAAAGGTGCTGACATCCTTGAATTCGCGATAAACGGAAGCGAAACGGACATAAGCTACAGGATCCAGATCTTTTAATTTATCCATCAAAATTTCACCAATGACATGACTCGGGATCTCTTTGTCTTCACGATTAAAGATGATGTTTTCAACTTCATCAACTAAAGTTGTAATCTGATCGATGGATATTGGTCTCTTATGACAAGAGCGAAATACTCCAGCTTCTATCTTGGAACGATCATAGGGTTCACGGTTGTTATCTTTTTTAATAACAACAAGGGGTATCGTTTCAACTTTTTCATATGTAGTAAACCTGCGCTGACACTCATCACACTGACGCCGTCTACGGATGGAATTATTATCATCAGCGGGTCTTGAATCAATAACTCTTGTATTGTCCTTACTACAAAACGGGCACTTCATAGTAACCTCCTCTTAATCTTTGTGTCAATCAATCTTTTGATATGCTTCAAACATTTCGACACTTTTTGATCTATCTTGATTATATTTAAGATTTTCGAAACGGTCAAGAAATAATTACATATTTAAGTAAATTTCGAGTAAATTTTGGATGAATACACAAAAACCATCATATTTATACATCATT
>JAQZBA010000376.1 GCA_029239365.1 Herbinix sp.
CTTTTTTATTCTTGATCAAGAAAAGACTTAATACACATTTTACTAAAGTCTACGGACTTTTTAATAAGTAAGTATTAATAAAACGCAAATATTATATTGATTTATTCTTATAAGAAATTTATAATTACCCTAATAATAAAATTCCAATATTAGGATTATGTTGAAAAATTTACCGTATTACGGTAATCCACGAATCCCAAGGAGAAAGAAGGCGTATTACAATGCTACAAGCCATCGTACATATTGCATTAGTCGTGAAAGATTATGATGAAGCAATTGAATTCTATACGAAGAAGCTTCATTTTACATTAATTGAGGACACCTATCAACCGGAGCAGGATAAACGCTGGGTAGTGGTAGCACCTCCAGGCTCTTCAGGAACAACAATTCTTCTTGCAAGGGCATCAAAGCCGGAGCAAATACCTTATATCGGTGACCAGGCTGGAGGGAGAATTTTTCTCTTCCTTGGAACGGATGATTTCTGGAGAGATTATAATGAGATGGTTTCCAAAGGAATCGAATTTGTCAGAGAACCGAAGGAACAATCCTATGGTGTCGTTGCAGTGTTCAAGGATTTATACGGTAATCTCTGGGATTTGGTTCAGTTTAAAGAAGGACATCCTATGTATCAACGGGTTCAGTAGTGGAAGCAAACCGAAATTGATAGAAGGTATAATTTCACAAGGAGGATTGAATTATGAGAATTGGTTCACAAGTCTATGTCACAGGAAGCATTGAGGCGGTTGACAAGTATTGCAAAGCATTTGGAGCAGAGATAAGCTTTCAGATTAAAACAGAAGAGAACACTTACGCACACTGTGAATTGTCGGTCAATGGCCAGTTGTTCCTAGCGGTCAGTGAAGCGCCTTTTGATTGTGACCACAACAAAGAACATGTGTGGCAGAACATGGCATTTAATGTATATGAGATGGGAACGGAAGAAGCGGTTCGTAATGCATTTGATATACTCCGTGAAGGTGGAACAGTAATTGATGCCTTAGGACCCTGCGATTGGAATGCGTATTGTGCTAATGTTATCGATAAATATGGTGTATTTTGGTGGATTGCTATCTAGATTGTAGTTGAGGGGGTATTAAAGTGATGAAAGAGAAGCAGAAAACATTAAATAGATTTCAAATTCTTTTAGACGCCTTTACTTTGATTGCTGCATATTGTATCGCGTACTTTTTAAGATTTTACAGCCCTTTTGTTTCTATGAGGCAGTTGGCTTTCTATTCGTTCGAGGAGTATTTGCAGCTACTCCTTTATGTCGTTCCAATCTATCTCTTACTCAATTGTTTATTTCAAGTATATACACCAAGATCGGAAATGATCAAATTACAGGAGCTTCTTAAGCTCCTCGCAGCTAATGTGCTAGGAATTGTTTGCTTCATTTTTATTTTGTATATTGTAAAGGATTATAATATTTCGCGTATGTTTTTAATCCTCTTTTTTATTATTAATATAGTGCTGGGCGTCAGCACGAGGTTACTACATTCTATTTTCACAAAATCACTCACTAAAGCAAAATAATAATCCTCGAATTTACTGGGAGAACTAGCAGATAACAATTTATCAACTATGGAATGCCATAATTATCGTCTGACTAATTATGAAATAAAAGGAGTGTATCAATGAAGCAGTTAGATAATTTTGAATTGGTTAAAAAACGCATTGAAGCGATTGATTTAAAATCAATCCTGTTTCCGAATGAAATAATTGAGTGGTCTGAACTTACAGAAGAAGCGATTGATAAGAGAATACAAAGAATATGTTCAGTGCCCTTATGTGGGGAAGATTTTACGGTCGTGTATGCATTATATTCCAGATTAAAATGGCTTGATGTATTCAATGCATGTACTCAGAAGAAGGGTGCAACGGTACTCGAAGTGGGGTCAGGTTCGTCAACTATCATACCCAATGCTATGACTATGTATGATATTAATTCAAAATATATCACAGCTAATATGAATGAAAAACTTACAGAGGATCTTAGGAATAGTATATCAGCGTTGCCAATTGAGTTTGATATTATTGAAGATGATGCGAATAATATAAAGAAATATCTTGCTCCGGGTAGTATTGATTTAGTTGTATTTGAACATAGTGCGAATGATGTTCTCCAAGCTATTCTTTGTGAACAGAAGGGTATCGATACGACTCATAATGATTGGTTCGAATTATTGCCTAAAATGATAGAAATAATTAATAAAGAATATGTTGAACAAACATTGGAGCAGAATATCAAATTTACATTTTTAAATCTGATTAATAATTGTCTATCCGTAATAAAGCCTGGCGGCTACCTTGCCATAGCTCACTATATGTTCCAATATGATTTGAATCTGGGTTATAATCCGGAGCTGTGGCAAAACATGGTACCGATCATAAGACCTTGGCTTAATGAACTTTCTTCCGGAAAAGAAGTTTCAATCGATGGCTTTGACCCACAGTGGTGGATGTTTTATCAAAAGTTATAGTGTCTATCTACTATGCACTTTTTGTACATCAATTGCAAAGCAGTCTAGTGTATGCGTTGATATAATAAGGAACGAAAGGGAGATAACGCATGAACTGTTTTGAAGAAATTGAACTTGTCATTGATTACATAGAAAATAATTTGAATGAGGTAGACATTACCGACATATCAAAGCTAACGGGAGTACCGGCCGGACTATATCAAAGAATATTTTCCTATGTATGCGGCGTGTCCATAACGGAATATGTTCGGAGACGTAAGCTTTCGGAAGCAGCAATCAAAATATTGCAAAATCGGGATAGTATCATCGATATTGCAATGGAGTATGGATATGATTCTCATGCCTCTTTTACAAGAGCCTTCAAAGAACAGTTCAAAGTTCCACCAACGCAACTTACAGACGAAGTATGTAAGGTGAGAACCTACAGACGTTTTACCTTTCAGGAACAGGATGAAACTTATTATGTGATGAAAGGACGTAGAATTATGGCTGATTTAATGAAGATTGAGTATGTGGAGATGGAGGAGCGCTTGCTAATCGGAATAGCAAAGTCCGCTACCGGGATCGGAGCACAAGAGCTATGGGGAAGGTATTTTGAGGGAGGATATTCAGAGCAATTAGGTAAGCTTAGTGATGCGCAGTGTGACGATATGACCGAGGATTATATTGGTCTCGGATATGCTTGCGATTTCAAGAATGAGAAGAGCTTGGGTGATGAATACATAATCGGTAGATATTATAAACTGGAAACTCCGGTACCTGCCAATATGATAAGTAAGATAATACCCGGTGGCATTATTGCTAAAGCACAGATCAGAGGAAAAAGCTTGGAGGATATTATTAATCACGCTTACATTCTGATCAGAGATATGGCACAAAAGAACGGCTACCGGCTGGACTATCAGAACTTCTATTGGACAGAGGTGTACACCTATGAAAGATACTGTAACCCTTCTGAGCAGGGCAGTAAAGAGCTTATTCTTGACTGGTATATGCCCTGTGCTAAAGTGTAATTTGATTAACGAGAAGATGAATGTTTCATTACAAAAGTGATGTATGATTGGAGAATAGGGATGAGAGCAGAATTGTATACCCAAATTGAGAACTATATGCTAGAGTTCATGAAGGACAGCGCTCATGATAAGGAACATATCTATCGGGTGCTCTATATGGCTTTAGATATTGCAAGACTGGAAAGGGAAGTAGATATGGAGGTTCTTATGATAGCCTGCCTGCTTCATGACATTGGAAGGGAAGAACAATTTAGCAATCCTGAATTATGTCATGCACAAGTTGGGA
>JAQZBA010000377.1 GCA_029239365.1 Herbinix sp.
TGCAGCTTCATGAACCTCACAGGTCGATTTCGCTACATTGAAGGCAAATCTGGTATCGTAAGCAAATTTACCATACTTTGCAGGCGTCTGTCCATGACCAGAGGGACTATATCTCCCCGGTACATATGCTGTAGTATGCTTTGGATACCGATGAATTAGCATCTCTGCATGAGGCAGTAGTATTTGTTCTTGCAGCTTAGGCATCGCTTCAGCCTCTGCTGTCCAGAAAGGATGATCATCAGGAAGCATTAATATGGCAAAGGTCTTCAATGCCCAATACGGAGAGCCCGGGCTGTTATATCGTTCCCCCATGACTAAATTCGGATAACCATATCCGATGGTCAGAATATCATTTCTGTCAAAGATCGGTTTTCTCATCCAATCACATAAATGTCTTACAATCAAACCTTTCATTACACCGATCGGAAAAGGAGTAACCTCCGCCATAATACAAGCACAAAAGAAACTAACCTGTGAGAAACGATAGGACAGAGAACGTCCATAAGGCAACGCCGCGCCCTCATCATCAAACCAGTAGATAAACTGCTTAGCGAAAGTCTCTGCTCTCTCTTTATATAACTTACATCTTCCCGGGTCTTCCTCCTCCATTACCATGGAGTAGAATAGGCTGTAAAAATGGATGGCGAAAGATACATAATAATCCTTCTGTCCGGAATCTCCGTCCTGATACCAGCCCTCGCCAAGATAAAACGTATCCAAGCCGTCAAGATAATATTCTAATTTGTCTGCTTTATATTTCCTTCCCAGCTTCTTTAATGCAATGTTGACAAGCACTGCAAATAAGATCCAATTACAAATCGGAAGATCATACTCATTGATTCCATATAGCCAATTCGCTAGGTTATCTTTTTCCTTATCGTTTAGGGGTTCCCAGACCTTCTCCGGTGTCAATATCAGACCATAAGCGATTGCCGCCATCTCCACAAACCTCTGGTCGAAGGAACGGAAGCCTCCCCAGTACTCCTTACTCTCCGGGTTGGTTCCTGCGATAAGACCCTTTTTGTAGATCTCATCAAATTCCTGAGACTTTCCTCCACCTGCCCAGTAAGGAACCAGTCCCCACAAAGGTCTGGAAAAACCCTCTAAGCCAATCGCCGTTCGGTCATAATTGGTTGCCGTCACACCAAGCATCAATTCTGCTTTCTCTTCACTGTAATATGGAAGTAACGGATTAACGATATCCATGTGTTAAGATGTTTTTTCTTAACACTATAGGATTATCATGCCGGAGTTCTTTCTGTGTGAAGCTTCCTTTTCTTCACACTTTTACCAATATAATACCCAGTCTTTCTGCAACCTTGTTAAAGCCTCCATATAGAAATAATCTCCCCAGGAATTGCATTCATCCACGCCATAATGATTGCAGGTGTTATAAGGCGAATGATTAGAGTATGTGCTATGAAGCACAAGTCCGTTGGAAACCTTGGGGTCTTTCACCGCATAATTTTGATATACGGATTTTATAATCTGCATAGCAAGTTTCTTGTAGCTTGCTGCATCTTCCTGATTCATGTACTTAATCATCTCTAGCAAACCGCACACTGCTATGGATGCCGAAGAGGAATCTCTCGGTTGGTCATCTCCGTCAGTGAATTCAAGGTCCCAGAAAGGTACCAAATCCTTAGGAAGATGATCTATGAAATACTGTGTCACACCACGAAAAATCTCAATGTATTCTTCTCTCTTCGTATATTTGTAAGCAAGTGCACAGCCATAAATGCCCCACGCCTGACCTCTTGCCCATGCGGAGCCGTCACGATATCCCTGACAGGTTGAGCCGTGATCCGGTTCCCCGGTCTTCATATCAAAAAAGAAAGTATGCCAGGTAGAATAATCTTCACGAATTACATTATTAATTGCTGTATGGATGTGCTTGTCAGCAATATCCCGGTATTTTGTATCACCGGTTTCCTCAAAAGCCCAATAAAGTAGGGGAAGATTCAACAAACAATCGATAATCAGTCTATAATTCTCAGGAGCATCCATCGCTCCCCAGGCCTGAATAAATTCACCTACCGGATGGTATCTCGTAATCAATTGGTCCGCTGCTTTGACTGCTGCTGCTTTACCCATCTCATTGCCGGTCAACTTATATCCTGCAATACAGGACGGTGAGTATAGAAAACCCATATCATGATGGTCTACTCCAATTTTATTCTCAATTCTATTAAGGAAGCTTTCGATCTGAATCTCTCCAGCTGCCTTAAGCCTCTCGTCCCTACTATATTCATAGGCAAGCCAAATCTCTCCTGTCCAGAATCCTGTAGTCCAATCATTATTCTCTATGGGCTGATAAAAATTATCTTCACTATACGCTTTTTGAAATTGATGTGTAAACGCAGGCAGATTACGCACCACCTGCTCTGTAGCAAATCGGAGGGCTTGTTCCACTTCCTCCTCCGTAATAACCGGCATATTCTCTATTAACATTGCTATAATACCATCCTTTCTTTTTAGTTGCAAAATGGAGCAGTTTTGCAACAGCTCCATTCAAAAATTAATTTAATTTTAACCCTTTAAACCAGTAGAAGCAACACCTTCTACAAAATACTTTTGTAAGAATAGGAATACAATTATAACCGGAATCAGCGATACAACAGAACCGGCCATGATTAGTCCGTATTCGGAAGAATACTGCCCGATGAACATTCTCAGACCTAACTGAATGGTTTTCTTTGTCTCTGTCTTCAAGTAAATCAAGGGTCCTAAATAGTCATTCCATGTATTAACAAATGTAAAAATTGTAAGTGTTGATAATGCAGGCTTTGATAAGGGTAACATAATTTTAGCATATATCCTATATTCGTTCATACCATCAATTCGCGCCGCCTCACACAAATCATTCGGAATTCCTTCATAAAACTGTTTCATCATGAATACACCGAAGGCTGAGAATGCCTGTAAGCAAATCATCGCCAGCAATTTATCATTGAGACCCATAGAACGCATCATAATAAACTGCGGCACCATATACACCTGCCAGGGCATTGCGATTGTTGCAATATATGCCAAAAATAAAATGTTTTTATTTCTAAATTCCAATTTTGCAAAGGAATACGCCGCAAAGCTTGAAGTAAGCAGCTGCAATAGGGTAACAATAAATGTTAAGATTACTGTATTCTCTACAAATTTTAATAACGGAATTTTTGTCCATATTTTAAAATAATTATCCCACTTCGGTAACTTTGGAATCCACAGGAAAGGGTCCATCATGAATACTTCCCTGTTTGATTTAATGGATGCAGATAACATCCATAAAAACGGAACCACCATAAGCGCTGTGATCAATAATAAGACAATACCGAGGATAATTTTTGTTGCGTACGCGTTTTTTCGTTTCGATCTATATTTTTTCTGCAAAATTTCATCGCTCATATCGGCTCCTCCTATTCTATTTACTTTACGCATTCAATTTCTTCTCATATCGGAACTGAATTATTGTAATTACAAGTACCATTAGAAATAATATCATTGCTATGGCACTTGAATATCCCAATTTCCAATAGTTGAACGCATTTTGATAAATATAGTAGACAAGAACAGTGGCCGAATTACTTAACTTACCGTCTCCACCTCCGGCTAACATAACGGCAATGTCATAAACCTTAAAGCAGTTGATGGTTAACATTACTACCACGAAAAATGTAGTTGACCTTAGCTGCGGCCATGTAATATACCTAAATTTCTGCCATGCGTTGGCTCCATCAAGTCCTCCCGCTTCGTATAACTCAGCAGAAATACCCTGAAGTCCTGCCAAATAAATAACCATATAATAGCCCATGTATTTCCATACACTGAATAGTATTAAAGTAAGAAGTACCAGATTTCCGCTGAACCATTTGGGGAGATCCTGTTGTGGTACTCCGAATACAGTTAACAAAAGATAGTTTACCGGTCCCTTCGACGGATGAAAAATCATACTCCATACAGAAGTAATTGCTACCAAGGAGGCAACATACGGGAAAAATGATACCGTACGGAAGAACCCTCTCGCCTTTATTTTTTGATTTAGCACGATTGCGAGTGCCAATGCAGCAATCAACGTAAGCGGAACCGTTCCTATCACATATATTATAGTGTTCTTAAGAGCAGCACCGAAAAAAGTATCCTTCGCCAATCTCTTAAAATTCTCAAATCCGGCAAAAGTAATCGCGTTACTGCCATCCCAATTCATAAATGCGAGTGCAAATGCCAATAGGACGGGTACTAAAGTAAATATAGCAAACCCTATAAAGTTAGGTGCAATAAACGAGTAAGCGATCAGCTCTCTCTTCGCTTCCCTACTCAGCAATCGATTGTTTTTGATTGTTGTCGCTTTCCTCTGTACACTGTCCCGCTTGGCAATCAGCTTTTGCTTTGTCTGAATATCATTTTCCTCGCGTATCAGCTGCATTAATATAGCAGCATCCGCCTCCAGCTTCTTTACCTGAGCCGCTTTTTTCTCATTCATATTGATATTCGAAAGCCCAAGAAGGCTTATACTCCTTTCCCCAACTTTAATTATGTAAATATTAAGTGATTATCCCGTCACTGTATTACATAGTTTAATCATATGGGGCTAGTATCAACTAGCCCCGATTAAGATATAAATATTGATTGGAGTGTCAAAAGCCATACAAGCAACTTATATTTGTCAATTACCATATCTTTAAATTGGCTTTTGACACTCTAATTATTATTAATTACCTAATATCTTACCAACCTCAGTATTCATTGAGGCAATACCTTCATCAATGGTGATCTCACGGTTCATAATGGATTTATGGTAGGTATCGAGAACGTTATTGATCTCAGATACGTTTTCA
>JAQZBA010000378.1 GCA_029239365.1 Herbinix sp.
TCGTATAGGAGTAAAGATGAATATGATTTAAATCACAAACTGTCTATCCATTAATCTGCATTACGGTTTCCTTGATTAGATTGATCATATCTCTTTGAATTGGATCACCATCAATGGCTGATGGTAAGAAAGAGTTGTCCAGTATGCTTTGCCGGAATAAGAATACGAACCAGGTAGCAGCAAGAGCATATCTTCCATAGATCAGATTCATGTGAAAGCCGTCTCTGCACATACTAACCCCACCATTCGGGTAATCAAATGGAGATGAGGAGCGAAGGCTTTGGATGACCTTGCCGCAGGGGATGATGCGAAGGTATAATTGCTTAGATAGAATTTGGTAAGTATCTTCAATCGCTCGATACATTTTCTCCTGATCACCGTCATATTTTGCAAAATCAGGATGGAGAGAATCAACCTCATAAGCCCAGGTCTGGTGAAGAAGTTGCTCAGCCATCGGAGCATATTGCTTCACATATTCTGAAATCTGCGTAATATATGGGAAATAGGTAGTAAGAATTCCACTGTTACCACTGACCTGTTGAAGTGTAATGTAATCCCATTCCTCCTCAAGCAGTGCGTCCTTGATGGAAATCATGCGCCCTGAGAAAGAGCCGTTCAATTCATATTCGTATAAAGCAGCATTGGTAATAATGTTATTCCAGTGTGTCTCCAGGGAACATCCACCGATGTAGAGATTTACAATCTTACAATCCCTACCGGCAGCTTTTGCGATATCATACAAATAAGTGGTTGCATCTTGGGAAAAGCTATTTCCGATTGCTAGTATTTTTATCATCTCATTCTCCATCCTTCTCTCTTAGCAGAGTCAAAGCTGATGACAATTGCTTCTTCTAAGAATTGTGCAATAATAATTAACCTCACTCGAATTCGTTTTGAATTATTCTAGCACAATTCCATAGAGATGTACAATTGAAATGATAGATTGTGAATAAGAATGATTAAGCTGGATACCATCTATTTTTAACTAGATTATTATTCAGGCTTGTATTATACTATTTGAAATAGGCGGTTGACCTGTGTGAATGGTATCTGCGGCCTATATCCGATGATTAAGAAGAGGAATAATTAGCATGAATAACATAATATTAATTGGAATGCCCGGTGCCGGAAAGAGTACGGTGGGAGTTATTTTAGCCAAAGTAATGGGCTATCATTTTATTGATTCTGATCTTCTGATCCAGGATCAGGAACAATGTTTATTGAAGGATATCATTGAAAGGGATGGACTCGAAGGGTTAATTGCCATAGAGGAACAGGTGAACAGCAATATCCGGACAGAAAGTTCCATAATTGCTACCGGCGGAAGCGTGATTTATGGTGAGAAGGCGATGGAACACCTAAGAAGTATCGGTACGGTCATCTATATCAAGTTAAGCTATCGAACCATCAGTAAGCGCTTAGGTAATATCAAGCAACGTGGAGTAGTCTTCCGTGAAGGCCAGACACTCCAATCCTTATATGAGGAACGATGCCCACTCTATGAAAAATATGCTCATGTTACGATTGATGCTGAGGAGCTTGATATGGAAGAACTCATGTCAAAAATCAAAGACACTGTCCTTGAGATGAAGTAAGGAAGTAATGGGAACATTTTCTTACTAGCCGTATCCATTAGTTAGAAGGCTGAACTGTAACTGAAGTCTATTCCCTACCAGTTGCAGCCTTCCTGCAGAACTCTTGCGAAAGCCTCAAGTCCTTGCCGGTCTTCTTCGTCGAAGCGGGCAAGTTCCGGGCTGTCAATGTCTAAGACTCCAACAATCTGATTCCCGGATCTAAGAGGAACAACGATTTCGGAACGGGAGGCACTATCACAGGCGATGTGTCCCGGAAATGCGTGAACATCTTGTACAAGCTGCGTTTTGTTCTGAGCAACAGCGCTGCCACATACTCCCCTACCGATAGGAATATGAATACAAGCGGGTTTGCCCTGGAAGGGGCCGAGAAGTAGCTCATTACCGTTCATTAGATAAAAGCCTACCCAGTTAATGTCCTCCAAAGCGCCATTAAGAAGTGCGGAGGCATTGCTTAGATTCGGTATGATATGCGGTTCCTCCTCCAGAAGGGCCTTCAGCTGCTCTATTAAAAGCTTGTAAAGCTCGATTTTATTATTGGGGTACATGGAATTCATTTCTTGCATCGTCTTTCTCCTTATCGCTGGTTATTCAAAAAGTCGATTCATCTTGTCGAGTATTTTCTTCTCTTTTGCGGTCTTGCCTTCGGCATCCTTTTGATACATTCCCTCTGCATCCTGAAACAGACAATCTCCCTCCATGCAATTGAGGGGAAGCTTGTACTTTGGAATTGAGACGTAGGATTTATCTTCCGTCTCACATACAGCATAAATGCCTTCAAAACGGTCGATGATTAATTTCTTCATAAGGAAACCTCCATGTTGATCATTGTTCTAACTCTTGCTCTGTAATGATATAATCTTGTGTATTTACGGAAATGGTCTGCCCATCGGAGGTAAAGACTACACTGCCTTGCTCATCGGTACGATATAATTTGATATTACGGTCCAATACAGCTTGCAGAGTCTCGGAGTGCGGATGTCCATATTCATTATCTTTACCCACACATACAATGGAATAGGAGGGGTCTACCATCTCCAGAAATTCCGTGCTGCTACTGTAGGAAGAACCATGATGGCTCAACTTTAATACATCTGCCGATAGATTAATACCGGTGCTTAACATTTCATCTTCTGATAACTTCTCAGCATCACCGGCTAATAGAAAGGAGTTATCACCAAAAGTAAGCTTGATAGCAATACTATAATTATTCAACTCCTCATACGTAGCTGCACTTGGTGCCAGAATCGTAAAGCTTGCACTACCGAGATAATATCGATCTCCTACCTGTGGGGCAGTAACAGTAAGATCGTGTTCTTCCAAGGCGTCCAAAACCTCTTCGAAGGTCTTAGTCGTATGTGTGACCTTTGGCAGCAATACTTTACCCACCTCAAAGGAGTCTATTATCGTATCTAATCCTCCGATGTGATCACTGTGTGGATGGGTTCCGATGACATAATCTAACTTGGTAATCTGCTGATTCTCCAGATATTCCTTGACGATGGTGCCCTTGCTGTTCTCTCCCGCATCAATCAGCATTGTGGAACTACCTGTCTCCACTAAGATGGCATCCCCTTGCCCAACATCAATAAAGTGCACCTCCATAATACCGGAGGGCATTGAGGTGCTCATGGAGATATCCTTTTCAGATTCAGATATGTATTGATTAATTAATAATGCGAGCACGGCCAGAAGCACAATACCGCCGACACGGCTCAAAACTTGCTTCGTTCTTCTACTCATATAGTTAATCTCCTTACTAATATTATAGCGGGATAAGAGATATATTACAATGTATATATATTACTATATACCTAGGAAAAGTACTTTTATCTCCTTTCAAAAAGGAAGGTAATGGGATATAATCGAGTAAGGAAAATCATAAAAATACGCTAACACAAAGATCAGCTTTGTGACTGCACAGAGAAAATCTTGGATTTTCTCGCATAAAGTTTGCAGGCTAGGAAGAAAGGAATGGATGTTTATATGAGATTATTTATAGCAATTATCTTAGAGGAAGAGATTAAGGATTCCTTAGTTCAGACGGTTGGCAGACTCAAAGGCCTTGCTAAGGGAGGTACCTTTACAGATAAGGAGAATCTTCATATTACAGTGAATTTTATTGGGGAGACGAAACGTCTT
>JAQZBA010000379.1 GCA_029239365.1 Herbinix sp.
CAATACCAGCTTTAGATTTAGTATCCTGAAATGCTTTATTGAGACTAGGATCAACTTTACCACGTAGAGTTATATTCGTACTGAATTCTTTTCCTTTAGACAAATATACACCACCTTATTTCTTATTTTTGACCGCATCAATACTTCTTTTTAGCTCTTCATCACGCTTTTCAGATATCATAACTAAGGTGTTATAGCAATCCAAAAACAAGCCAATCGGCATATCAAGAGCAGTCATATAATCGGTTGATGTGTCCATAGTGATAGTTCCTGCAACGGTCTTAATAAATTTTACTCCTCCGTGCTCTCCGTATCCGATGCTCCTAGCAAAAAACTTCGTACCTTTGAACATGCAACAGAGAAATCTTTTGTACTAGGCATACGCTTCAGGTCAGAAACAGGGATTCCGCAAGCTAAAGAAAAATACCCAATCTGAACATTAATGTTAAGTTCAGGAACGGATATTTCCTCTTTTTTGCTCAATCTGGCTATCAGATTGATGTATTGAATTGGCTTAACCAAGTCAAGATCAAACTCAATCTGATTGATCTTCTCCCCGTTGACATCGAATGGCTTCGAGAGCTTAAGGATGCCGGATGTCCTCTCTTCTTCGGTAGCTATGGTTGTATCATTCTCATCCTCTACCGGCTCTAATAACTCATTTTCTTCATTCATAACTAACCTCCATATTATCGAATATTATTTGTTAAGAGCGGAGTTTAATTTCTTTGCATAATCAACTCCGTTAATCACCAGCTTATTATTCAGAGGATCAAGCTCATGAAGCACTTGACCGTCTTTTACAAGCTTATAATAGCTGGTAGCAATAGGAACTGTAACCTCCATCCCTTCGCCTTTGGTAGCCTCGGCAGCCGGAATACTCTTTGGTCTTCCTTTGATAGTAGCTGTATAAGAGGTAAAGGAAGATTCTCCTGACCCACTCACATTGTCAACAGCCCAATTCAGCCTGAGATCCACACCTGCAGGATTAATGGCAGCTATAACTCCTTTGCTAAATGACTTTGCAGTAATGGATGCTTCCATAGCATCCATATTATAGATGTCTGGTATATTTACTGTACCCATGATACCAGCTCCAGTTACCTCACCATCTGCAAAAGATACTTCAGGTGTTGAAAAACTGGTCACATCTTCAATCTCAATATACTTACCATTGCTTTTGATCGTAGGATAAAGATCAACAACTTTGTTTGCATACTGCTTCATTCGCCTTATACCTCCTCATTAAAATAGCTATCCAGACCAGCCGGTGTATACTGCACTTTTCCAGTGATACTCTTGCCAGGAGGAGTACTTGTCTCAGCAATGTTGAACACAAATTCACCATTGGCAAGTGCGCTGATGGGGTTTTCAGAAGCCTTAAACGAAATATTACCGAATAATAATGCTCCTGAATTAACCAATGTATTCAAGACTACCTGATAATCATCAACGATTTCCTTTGCCTTCCTAGTGGGGATTGGCTTATCAATATGTTCAAAATTTGCTACCTGGAAGTCATTGCACACATAATCTCTCATCTGTACAGCAACGTCATTTAAGTTTTCAGGGAGTATATTGCCCTTATTGCTCTCCAGATAATTTGACATGCATACACCCCAGGTGCGCCATGAACCGGATGCAAAATTACATGTGGCAACACCGATTTCATTTAATGAATTTGCAGCTTTTTCATTCTGCAGGATAATCTTACCGGATGCATCACATAGACCTTCGATATCAATTATCTCATTTGAGGCTGATTCATAAGGAATATTATCATTGCTGATATCAACCTTCATCTTTGCTACAATGTATCTCGTAACTAAAGAATAGACAAGACCGTTCTTTCTTACATACGGCCAGCAGATTTTCAATTTAGGGCTGTCATAACCCTTCGTAGCCTTCTCAGTGGCAACATCTGTTCTTGCGCTTGATGTTAACTGTGCGTATGCCTGAGTATACCAATGTCCATTGATTTGATCCGCTGCCAAATCCTTCAGTACATCGCCTACTGTTATACCTTCTGAACCATCAACAAGTTCATCTTCCCATCCTGGAGCAGCGAAGACAGCTGGAACATTGCCAATCGTCTGTTCAAAATAATCAATTGCTTCAAATGTTGCGGATGTCATGATTAATGTATCAAGCCCAGTTACCTCAGAATATGTAGCAGTAGCACTGCTACCAAGGGAGTTACCAATATCAGTAATAATGACAGATTTACCGCTTGCATCGTAGACAGCAGTGTAATCCACACCCTTTGTTTTACCAGCAATTGCAACTGTACTAAGCACTGCTTTGCCACTTACTTCAAGTAAACCAACACCGTTAGATATAGCAACATTATTCGAAGATGCCTCGACTGCCACACTAATTGATGCTGCGTTTACAAGAACTATAATAGGTCCGACAGCATTATTCTTATCACCAAAGTGAGCATAAACCGCTTCACTAAGAGAAAATTCTTTTTCCCACTTCCCTGAAGATGGTTTATAAAATCCAATCTTAGCCTTAGCATCGGATAAGCTAGAGATTACAAAAGCTTTCCCTTTGATATCTTCCCAATTCGGATTGTCGACCTGCCAATATGGAGCTGATCCGATATAACAAGGAATTAATGAACCTTTTTCAAGGTCAAGTAATTCGCTGTCTTGCTGAACCGCATTTATACCTCTTGACATTTTCATACCTCCTACTTATAAAATTTATTTCTGTTTATCTCGTGTCTTACTGAATTAACTTGGAAACTTAAATATCCAAAGGAGTATGGATATGTCAATTCCTTCGAATTATAAGTTCCAAGCCTTACCGGCTTTTCAATAGCTGTTCCAGCTATAACCGCCTCATCTAACAATTTCTGCTTAATCCACTCCAGCAGATTCAAACAATCTTCAAAGGATTTATTATCCGGAATATCAAGATCATATAGTTTATTGCTTTCCTCTGTTACGTAGGAAGCAGACGAATAACAGCACGCTTGAATAAGTAATTGAATATTGGTTTCATCATCACCTATCGTACTCTCATCAAATCCGATCATGATATATGGAGCTTGGAAAAACATATTCTCTGCTCCATATAACGAAAAGTTAGTATGTGGAAGGCATCCAGTAATAACAGGAGGTATTGCAAATTCAGGCTTTACTATCCCTTGCTTATCGATCGGAGGAGCCTTGACTAACTTATAGTCATCATCATTGAGCTTAGCTTCTATTAACTCTTGATATTCATGTAAGATTTTCAATGTTGTAGATGCCATGATTAACTTCCTTTCACCTTATCCAGATTTCTGCTCATATAGTGATCAAAGCGATTATTATATTTGTCCACCATACTATTTTGTACCTGCTTATAAACATCCTTTTTCGATGCCATCTGTGGTATAGATATGGTCTTAAGCGGTTTAATTCCTCTATTTTTTCCACCCATACGAAGCCATAGCATAGTGTTTCCACCTTTGACAGATGCCGGATTAGCTATGAATGCACCTTTAACTTGTTTTTTCTGCTTCTTTTTAATTGTGACAGAAGCAATCTTCCTCTTGCTGACCTTAACACCTTTCTGTGTGGCATATTGCTTCGGGGTAATACTAAAATGAGTACTGGTACCAACCGTAAGAAGCCTACTGGCAACAACAATTTTTCCATCATTCACTTTAGCAATCGATGATTTTACTACTTTGGAATTCTTATCAACATCCGACTGCTTTATATTATACTTCTGGGAA
>JAQZBA010000380.1 GCA_029239365.1 Herbinix sp.
AAGACAACCACTTAATCCTCTTCGATGACGTGAATCTCCAGATAATCAAAATCGATCTGATCGATAAAATTGTCCTTGGTGAACCTAGCTTTATCGTGCTTCTTGAAATCCGCTATGGTAGGTTTCAACCATATCGGCTTGGATAAATCATAAGCATGGCATACCTCTTCTATCGCAGCAAAGACCTTCTGCGTTCTTCTTAGCTCCGGGTCGTCATTACGGACCTCCATATCTTTAATCATTCTATTTTCTTTAAATACCTTAGCCCATAAACGAAACATGTTATACCCATGCCTTTCTCAGAAATCTATTGCAAACCGTTGCCATTTTGTTCCTGTCAGTATATAATTAGCGTAGTAATCATAATACAATCTTGCTTATATTACGCGATCAGAACAAGTGATCATGAATATGCACTATGTTCATGATATATAATATTTCAATGATGAACAACCTTATTATATATGAAGATGAAGGAAATGCAAAGTCATTTCATCAGTTTTTAAGGAAGGAGCCCGGATGGAAGGAACGAAACGTAGAGAGCAATTAGTGAAAATATTGAATGAGCAGACAGAACCGGTCTCCGGTGGTGAGCTATCCAAACTGCTCGGTGTAAGCCGCCAGGTAATTGTTCAGGATATCACTTTGCTAAGAGCCACAGGAATTAATATCTTCTCAACCACGAAAGGCTATCTGATCTATCATTCGGAGGAGCCTAGAGCAAAACGTATCTTTAAAGTGCGTCATACCACAGATCAGATTGAGGACGAGCTATGTACCTTCGTAGATAATGGGGGAAAGATTCTTGATGTTGTGGTAAATCATGAGATCTATGGGGATATCGCAACTGCCCTGACGATCCGCAATCGCCAGGATGTCTACGACTTTGTGAATAAGGTAAGGGAGAAGAAGATTATACCCCTCAAGGACCTGGCCGACGGAGTGCATCAGCATACCGTAGTTGCAGACTCCGAAGAGACACTATGCCGGATTGAGAAGGCACTCATTGCGAAGGGTTATCTGTATCAACAATAGAAACACTCTGTGCTAACTTTCTATTGTTATGAAGTAAAGCCTCCTTATCTAGAGGGTTTGTATTGTCAATTTACTTGCTATCCCTACCTACTGGAGTTAGTGAGAATATAATATAAAAAGAGTGAGGGGTTAGAAAGTATTATCTTTCTATACCCCTCACTCTTTTTTAAGAAATCTACTCCTGCTGCCTTTAACGAAGGAGTAACATGGGATTTATCGTCTGATCGCCTTCTGTAACCATAAAATACAGGTTACTTCCTTCTACTGAATAATACTTGGTTGGATCACTAACAGTAGCGATTACCTCGCCTTCATTAACCAGATCTCCAACCTCGAGAGCCATGTCATCGGACAACTGTCCATAGACTACGCTGTAGCCATCACCAATATCCATAGTAACAGTGATGCCTGTCTCCTCATTATCCATCTCAACGCTTGTGACAATACCGGTAGCAGCTGCCTTCACCTCAGTACCAACCTCTGCATCGATGATAATGGCAGGGTTGCATTTGTACTGCATCAGAGTTGCATAGTAGATGGTATGGTCCATACTGTAATTCATAATGATATTACCTGCAACCGGCCACATAAGATCATCATCCATGCTAAAGGACAGGTTCTCCATGGTTTCTGTGGTCTCATTCTGAGCCGAAGCAGTACTGGTCTCCATCAACTCATCCTGTGCTGCGGCAGTATCAGTATCTGCTACATTGTCCTCATCATAACCCTCTAACTCAATCATGTCCTCATTATTAGCGACCTCTTGATTAGAATCATTTTCCGCAGAAGTATTTGCGGAGTCATCATTAGCAGCTACATCGGTTGAAGCATCGCCTTCACTATTGACAATCCCCTCCGATATCGGGTTATTCTCAGCTAAATCGAAATCATCTTCTTCGGCTGCTATGTTATCATCCATATCATTGATATCCACGAATTCGTTATCTGGCTGCTCTTGCTTTGAAGATAACTGGGATCCAATAATAGCTACGGCTGCGATTGCTACCACGCCGACAAATAATAACATGTAATAACCTTTTCCTTTTAAAAACTCGGTAAATTTGTTCTTTTTCACTGTTATCACCTCAAAATATAGTCTTCTCAGATAATATTTTATTTATACCTCTGACTTTTACCTAGTTGAATTATTTTGCAGCCAAATATATACAAATTCTGCCCGATATGATAACTAACCCATAATAACTCACGAAAGAGCATCCTCATGAACTACCGATGTAATTCATGCTCTAGTTCTTCACGTGTGAAGATGTTCCTCCTTCACGCTACCCCTCGGTCTGTATAACGCTGTTATTTAATTATTTCCATATTCTGAAGTTTTAATCTAAAATTTCGTTATTGATATTGACATTTTCACTTTCTGTACTAAAATAGTACTATGCGGATATGGTTCAGTGGTAGAATGCGAGCTTCCCAAGCTTGAGATGCGGGTCCGATTCCCGTTATCCGCTTAACGAAAAAGAAGTAGTGGCATCTATTTTCATGCCACTACTTCTTTTAACTCATTCTTAACCACACTTCCATAGTCTCCTCAAGTTCTTTACTTAATTCCTCTTTCTTTTCAAACAATCTATTCAGCTCTTCATAATTTATCCCTACTGCTTCCATCGACACTTCAATTTCTTTCAGTCTACTTTCAATATTTCCTATTCTGCTCTCTAATTTTGCTGCATTCGCTTCTTTTCTCTCCACTTTAGGAGTCGCTTTCTTTCTGTCATTATTATACTTATCACTTTGTTGCTCAGGCTTAACAGGTAATACCTCTTCTGCCTGCCGACTTTGCTTATCCTTGATACTCTTATAATAGTCATAATTACCAAGATAGCTATTAAATGCCCCCTCCTCAATAGCAATTACTCTATCACTAATTTTATTGATAAAATATCTATCATGGGAGATAAAAAAGATTGTACCCTTAAAGCCGGCTAGTGCCTCCTCCATACTTTCTATGGAGTTCGTATCAAGGTGGTTCGTCGGCTCATCCAGTATCAACAGATTAATTTCGCTGAATAATAGCTTACTTAACTTTAGACGAAGTCTCTCTCCCCCCGACAAAAGCTTTATTTTTTTAAATACATTACCACCATAAAACATAAATTTAGCAAGATACTCCCTAGCCTTTCCCTCTAGTATAAAAAGATCCTCTCGGAAATAATCAAGAACCGTAAGCTCTTCATTTGGAAAGGTTACTGTCTGTGGCAGATAAGCTGCTAAAATATGTGCACCTAATTGTGCTGTTCCGAAATCCGGTAGCTCCTCTCCCAACAGTATTTTAAGAAATGTAGTCTTGCCACATCCATTAGAACCTATCAAAGCCACTCTCTCCCCATAATGAACTACCATCTCAGCATTATGGAAAAGGGTCTTTTGGTCAAAGCTTTTTGATAAATTGCTTGCCGTAATCGTTATCTTGCCGGATCGCTCCGTCTGTTGAAAAGCCAGCTTCATATTCTGCTTTATTGATGGCTTATCAACCTTCTCCATCTTATCCAGTTTAATCTGAATACTTGCTGCTCTTTTGAAGAATTTATTATTATCAGCCTTCATTGCCCAATCTCTTAGTTGCTTGACTGACTGTTCCATTGCATCAATCTTCTTATTCTGTTCCTTATAGTTCTCATATTGTATCCTGAGCTTCTCATCCTTTTGTATTATATAATCAGAATAGTTTCCTATA